>NZ_AGVX02000651.1 GCF_000239155.1 Actinoalloteichus spitiensis RMV-1378 | reverse complement strand
CCCCAGTCCGGCATCCGCGTCACCCGCGACGGAATCCGCGTCACCCGCTGATCGGAAAGTCCACCGCCTCCACACCGAGGTGTTCCTCGGCCCCGGTTCGGCGCACGGCCGGACCGGGGTCCGACATCACCGGGGGTGAAGGAGCACCGGCTCGGTCAGCGGTCGACCGCCCTCGGTCCCACCCGCGCCGGGGCGAGCACGACGCCGCCGGGCAGGCCGCCCGCGGGACCCTCCGCCCCGGACCTCGCCCACCGCCGAGGCCGTCGCCCGCCCACCCCCTCCTGCACAGGTACGACTAGGCCGCTTCCCCGAGGTAGGGCAACCAGAGCGGGTCGGTGTCCCCGGCACCGGCCAACAGACGCCAGTGCGGGCCGTGCGGCGCTCTCGGGAGGACGCGCAGCCGCCACCCGAGCTCCGGGAGCAGGCGGTCGGCCTTGCGGTGGTTGCAGCGCGCGCAGCTGGCGACACAGTTCTCCCACACGTGCTGGCCCCCTCTGCTGCGGGGCACGACGTGGTCGACGGTGTCGGCGCGACCACCGCAGTAGGCGCACCGGTGCCGGTCGCGCAACATCAGGCCGGCCCGGGTCAGCGGTACCCGCCCCAGATAGGGCACCCGGACGTACCGGCTGAGCCGGATGACCGAGGGCACCTCCTGGACCAGGGCGGCGGCCCGCAGGGCGCTGCCACCCGGGTCCCGGTGCACCACCTCGGCCTTGCCGCAGACGACCAGCACCACCGCCCGCCGCAACGGCAGGGCGGTCAAGGGCTCGTAGGTCGCGTTGAGCAGCAGAACCCGTCGACGCGACGGGATGATCGACCCGCCGGTGGACGTCCTCCGGGCATGGTCCATACTTGGCGCCAGCACGCCCACTGGGCCGTGTTGTTCTCCACCACCGTCGGCGGCGGCATCCGCGTGCGGCCGTGGGGCACGCAGGACGGACCGCGATGCGAACCCGTCAGCCACGCCGATCGGAGTGGGTTGTCGGTCGGGCACTCGACCACCTCCACCGCTAGCGTGGACTAGTCGACCACATCTGGTGGCCCCCGCGCACCTGTGAAAAGCCGATACACCGAAAACAGGTCCCCAGGACCCGCCCATTCGTGTCGCAAATCACAGCGGTCCCCCGTGGTGGGACCGAACCTGACGACCACCGGTGTCACCCGGTTCTCTAGGGTCAGCGCGTGACCGCCAGCTCCGCACCTCCGAACGGCGCAGTCGATGGCTACCCCGCTGCGCATCGGCTCGATCTCGTCGACGACCTGCACGGCAGACCGGTTCCCGACCCCTACCGCTGGTTGGAGCGGGTCGACTCCCCCGAGACGGAGTCCTGGCACCGTGAGCAGGAGGAGCTGACGCGCCGCCGCCTCGACGGGCTTCCTGGCCGGGAGGCGCTCACCGCCCGGCTGACCGAACTGACCTCGGCCGGTTCCGTCTCCGTTCCGACGTGGCGCGCGGGCCGCGCCTTCCTCACCCGTCGCGTCCCCGGGCAGGACCACGTCGTGCTCCACGTCCGGGAACGAGCCGACGACGGTTCCTGGCGGGAACGGCCACTCGTCGACGTCGCGGAGATCGACCCGTCCGGTCGCACCACCCTCGACACCTGGTCGCCCAGCCTGGAGGGTGACCTGCTCGCGTACCAGCTGTCGGTGGGCGGCGACGAGCACTCCGTGCTGTTCGTGGTGGACGTGCGGACCGGCGAGCGGGTGGACGGCCCCATCGACCGGTGCCGCTACTCGCCGGTGGCCTGGTTGCCGGGTGGCAAGGAGTTCTACTACGTCCGCCGGCTGCCAGCGGAGCTGGTCCCCGCCGGTGAGGAGCACTTCCACCGCCGGGTGCTGCGGCACGTCGTGGGCCAGGACAGCTCGGAGGACGAGGTCGTCCTCGGTGCGGGCCTCGACCCGACGAACTACTACGGCGTCCGGGTGTGCCCTCGGGGCCGCTGGCTGCTGGTGACGGCGCGACCCGGCACCGCCCCCCGGGACTCGGTGTGGATCGCGGACCTCCACGCGGGCGGCGCGCCGACCCAGTTCGTGGACCAACGCGACGGCATCCGGGTCGACCCCTGGGTGGACCGGACGGGAGCCCTGGTGTTGCGCACGACCGACGGCGCGCCCCGGTGGCGGCTGTGCGTGGCCGACCCGGAACGGCCGGCGCGCGCCGAGTGGCGTGAGCTGGTCGCGGAGGAGCCCGACGCCGTCCTGGAGGGGGCGCTCCTCCTGCCCGGCGGGCCGGAGCACCCCTCCAGCCTGGTGGTGCTCCGGTCGCGCCACGCCCGGTCGGAACTGTCGACGCACCACCCCACGACGGGAGAGCTGACCGGAACCGTGCCGCTGCCCGGCCCCGGGGCGGTGACCGGCCTCTCCGCCGTCGACGAGCAGACGCGGCACGACGAGGACCGCGTCTGGATCGGGTGGACGGACTTCGTCACCCCGCCCGGGGTGCTGGAGCACTCGGTGGTCACCGGGCCCGCCGGCCTGGTGAGCCCCGCGCCGGGGGCGGTGGCGCCCCCCGAGGTGCACACGGACCAGATCACGTACCACTCCGCCGACGGGCAGCTGGTGCGCATGTTCGTCGTCGCCCCGGTGGCGGCACCGGACCGTCCTCGTCCCACGCTGTTGACCGGCTACGGCGGGTTCTCGGTCAGCCGGCGCCCGGGCTACTCGTCGGCGGCGCTGGCATGGGTCGCCGCCGGCGGGGTGTGGGTGGTCGCCTCCCTGCGCGGGGGCGGCGAGGAGGGCGAGGACTGGCACCGCGCCGGTATGCGCCAGCACAAGCAGCGGGTGTTCGACGACTTCCACGCGGCGGCCGAGCACCTCGTCGCCCAGGGCTGGACCACGCCGGACCAGCTCGCGATCATGGGCGGTTCCAACGGCGGGCTGCTCGTGGGCGCGGCGCTGACCCAGCGGCCGGAGCTGTACCGGGCGGTGGTGTGTTCGGCACCGCTGTTGGACATGGTGCGCTACGAGCACTTCCTGCTGGGCCGGACGTGGAACGACGAGTACGGGAGCGCGGAGGTCCCCGAGGAGCTGGACTGGTTGTTGGGCTACTCCCCGTACCACCACGTGGTCTCCGGGGTGCGGTACCCCTCCGTGCTGTTCACCGTCTTCGATTCCGACACCAGGGTGGACCCCTGCCATGCCAGGAAGATGTGCGCGGCCCTCCAGCACGCGACCTCGGGTGATCCGGCGGAACGCCCGGTGCTGATCCGCCGCGAGACCGAGGTCGGGCATGGCGCGCGATCGGTGTCGCGCTCGGTGGCGTTGTCGGTGGACCAGCTCGCCTTCCTCGCCGAGGCCACCGGGTTGGACCTCGGCTGAGGGCCGGGCCCACCCGGTCCGGATCCAGCTCCGACGCCAGGACGCTCAGCGCGGTCGGCGTTGGACGGCCCAGCGCCGACCGGCCCAGCTGAGGGCGCCGAGCCCCAGGGCCACGGTCCCGGCCAGCACCGAGGCCGGGGGCAGCGTCGCGGCGAGCACCAGGCACCCCAGGAGGCCCGTCGCGGGCACGACTCGCGGCGGGCGGTGTTCCTCCCGGGTCAGGGTCCAGGCGGCGACGTTGGCGATGGCGTAGTAGACGAGCACCGCGAACGAGGAGAACCCGATGGCGTCGCGCAGGTCCACGAGGCTCACCAGGAGCGCGACCGCCACGCCCACCGCGACCTCCGCGCGGTGCGGCCCCCCGAAACGGGGGTGGACCGCCGCCAGCCGACGGGGCAGGTGTCCGTCCCGGGCCATCGCGAACACGGTGCGGGAGACGCCGAGGACCAGGGCCAGCAGCGCTCCGAGCGCGGCGGCGGCCGCTCCCACCCGCACCAGCGGGGTGAGGGACGGGGCGTCGCTGGCGGCGACCACCGCGGCGAGGGGATCGGGGGCGGTGGCCAGTTCGGCGGGGCCCACCGCGGCCAGCGCGGCGCCCGCGACCGCGACGTAGACCAGGAGTGTGAGGCCGAGCGCCACCGTGACCGCCCGGGGGATGGTCCGGCCCGGATCACGCACCTCCTCCCCCAGCGTCGCCACCCGGGCGTAGCCGGCGAAGGCGAAGAACAGCAGGCCGGCGGCCTGGAGAACGCCCGCTCCCCCGGTGTCCCCGGCCGGGGCCAGCCGGGCGAGGTCCGCGCCGTCCGAGGTCAGGGCGAGAACGACCACCAGGGTGAGCACGGCCAGGGTGATGGCGACGAGTGCCCTCGTCACCGCCGCTGACTTCCGCACTCCCCGGTAGTTCAGGGCCGTCAGGGCGAGCACCACCGCCACGGCGAGTGCCGTGCGCGCCGGACCGTCCGCGGCGGGGATGAGGTAGGCGGCTGCGGTGAGGGCCATGGCGGCGCAGGAGGCCGTCTTGCCCACGACGAAGCCCCAGCCGGCCAGGTGCCCCCAGAACGGTCCCAGCCGCTCGCGTCCGTAGACGTACGTACCACCGGACTCCGGGTGGCGGGCGGCCAGCCTGGCGGAGGAGATCGCGTTGCAGCAGGCGACGAGGGCCGCGACGGCCAACGCGGGCAGCAGGCTGGCCCCGGCGATCTGGGCGGCGGGGGCGAGGACCGCGAAGACCCCGGCGCCCAGCATCGCCCCGAGGCCGACGACCACCGCTCCTCCGGTTCCCAGCTGCCGCGACAGCCTGTCGGAGGCGCCGTCCCCGTGCGCGCTGCTCATCCCGTGCCCCTCCCCCGTCGGTGATCGACCCACGATCCTGGCGCGGCCACGTGAACGCGGGGGCACCAGGGGGTGACGGTGGGGGTGGCGGCCGTCGACGAACCAACCGCGTGCGACGTCACCTGGTCCGTCACCGGCGCTGACGCCGGGCCCGCTCTCGCCGTCCGTGCACCGCCGGTCGCCCTCGGCGACGGGTTCCTCGCGGCGGCCGGTACCGGTCGTCGTCGCCAGCGGAGCAGCGCCGGGACTGTACCGGTGCAGTGCTCGTGACCAGGACGGGAGTCGCGCGGTCACGGCACGCGGACCCCGAGGTGAACCGGCCGCCCCCGGCCGGGCGGGTGACGGCGGGACGTCATCCAGATTTCGTTCGCGTGTTTCCCGGGCTTCTTGTCTTGACAACAAGCCGTGCCGCGCCTGTTATGGGTGGCATAAATGAACCGGCGTTGCGATTATCGCAACGAAATCCTTTCGGAGCGTTCATGTCGTCGTCCTCCCGCGTCCCCAGCGGCGTCTTACAGACCGCGGACCGCGCGCTGCTGGTGCTCGCCGCGTTCACCGAGCGGGAACCCGAACACGGGGTCTCCGACCTCGCACGGCGCCTCGACCTGGACAAGTCCCAGGTGCAGCGCCTGATGGCGACCCTGGCCCGGCGGGACTTCCTGGTCGCCGACCCCCGGACCCGGCGCTACCGCCTCGGTCCGGCGCTGGTCGGTCTCGGGCGGCTCGCCGAACGTGGCGACGGCATCAGCACGGTGGTTCGCCCCGTTCTGCTCGACCTGTCCGAGGCGACCGGGGAGAGCACGGTCTTCAACGTCGC
The DNA here is from genome assembly GCF_000239155.1 of Actinoalloteichus spitiensis RMV-1378. Lineage (GTDB taxonomy): Bacteria > Actinomycetota > Actinomycetes > Mycobacteriales > Pseudonocardiaceae > Actinoalloteichus_B > Actinoalloteichus_B spitiensis. The sequence continues at coordinate 471 of NZ_AGVX02000651.1, read as the reverse complement.
CGACGGGGGCCGCTACCGGTGCTCGGTGGCCGTGGACCAGCCAGGCCCGTTCCGGTACACCTCGGCGGTCGGCCAGCTCTTCCCCGGGCACGGCGGGGCCAGCGGGCACGCGATCTTCGCCTTCTACCCGGAGGAGGAGATCCCGGCCCTCTTCGCACCCGAGCTCGAGGGAGCGACCGACGCGACGATCGGCACCCGCGCCGAGCTGCGACGGCGCTACGCCGAGGTGCGGGAGCGCGGTTACGCGGTCTCGTTCGGAGAACACGACGCCCGGGTCGTCGGGGTCGCCGCTCCGGTGTTCGCCCACGGGACCGTCCTCGGCTCGGTCGCCGTCGTCGGCGCCGCCGCGCACCTGCGCCCCCAACTCGACGCGATCGCCGAACGGGTCGTCGCAGCCGCCGACGCGCTCACCCAGCGTTTCGGTTCCCCACCCGGAGCCCCCCAACCCGACTGATCCGCAGTCGGGTTGGG
>NZ_AGVX02000652.1 GCF_000239155.1 Actinoalloteichus spitiensis RMV-1378 | reverse complement strand
GAGCTTGCCGTCCCGGAGAGCACGAGCGCGCACGGCACGCTGTGCCTTGTCGGGCACGGTCGGCATGGCAGGTGGATGGTGGTCCTGTTCGGCCTGGGCCTGTGCTCGTTGCGGATCCCCGTCTCCTGGAGTTCCTGATGCCAGGAGGTCCGTAGCTCAGGAGGTCCTGGCCCGGGTTCCGGCGTGGCGTCGGTTCCTGAAAGTGCTCCCGTTCGAGGCTTTGGTTCGTCATCGGCCTGGGGGTCGGGATACCGGGTGGGGGTGCCGGGGGCCACCCTGTGCGGTGGCTGCTGCCGTGTTGAGCTGGGGGAGTGGCTTCCCGCTGTCGGTGTCGGGGCGCGGTGTCGGGCAGGGCGGCGGGGATTACAGGGCTGGTCCGGCCGGCAGGGCGCTGTCCGCCGCCCGCCTCCGGCACTCGCCGGTCGTCGCGGCCGCTAGATCTGGTGTCGAGCGAACGGGGCAGTCCCCGCAGTATCCCGTGGTGGTTCCAGGGGGCGTCCCCGGCGGTGTGGGTTGCCCAGGGCTCACCCCCGGTTGCGCGGAGCGGACCCTTACCGACCTGTACCGATGTCAGTGCGTGACCCAGTCTGCGCGATCGCGTAAAGCCCTACCCGCGCCTGGTGTCGACGACGCGAGTACCCGATTCGAGACGCGAAGGGGATGTCCGACGACTTCCACCGGGCACACCCCGGTTCTCGAAAACCGCCTTGCCCGCAGGAACAGTAGTCGAGTTCAACGCCCGATCAGGACATCGTGAATATGGTCGTCGAGTTCGGCGAGGTGTGCTTCGGCTTGGGCTTGCCGCAGGGCTTTCCGTGCGTGTCGCAGGCGTTGAGCGGGCACCCGGCCACCGGTAGTCGCGGCCAGGTCAACTGCCTCGTGGAGGAGGGTGACGCTGGCCGCCGGGTCTCCGAGCCGCAACCTCGCCAACGCGAGGTCCGTCCCGATGATCCCGCGCTGCACCGCATCACGTGGCTGGGTCATCGTGGCCAGCGACCGTTCCAGACGAGCGTGCGCGTGATCGGCGTCTCCGACGTAGAGCGCGCAGAGCCCGTCAAAGCCGTCCAGCCGATCAGCGTTGAAGCCCGATGGGTACTGATCGATGGCAAGCTGTTCAACCGTGGTCCAGGCACGTTCCAGGGCTGTCAGGGCGTGGTGGGCCTGGCCAGCACGGGCGCTGACTTCGGCGTGGATAGCGTGCGCGCGAGCGCGGAGTGCGTAGCTGTCACTGCGGTGCGCTTCCGTGACGGCGGCACGAGCTATCTGCCCGGCTGTCTCCGGGTTGCCGGTGGCGTGCAACGTGACCATCGCGTGGCTGGTGAGCACGGCAGCGCGATGACGGCGGTTGGGAAGGCGACCTGCTGTCTTCCTGGCTTTCTGGTACAGCGATTCGGCTGTCTCGTCATCTCGAGTCTCGAAAGCTAGGCGTGCGGCCAGCGCGAAGGCGTCGGCCGCCAAGGCCAGCACCTCGTCGCGGTGCTCGGACCGGAGCATCCGCTGGCAGGTGACGACGATGGGTGCGAGTTGCAGTTGCAGGCGCACCAGCGGGGTCGAGCCGATCTGGCTGTTGATGCCGCTGACCTGGTCAGCAAGCTGATGAACCGCCGCTTCGTCGGGCATCGACGCGTGGTCTCCGTCGACCCCACCGGAGGTGGCGGCGGTGCGAGTGACGGCTTCGACCAGGTGGCGGATGCGGTGCTCGGGCGAGCCGGAATGCCGCAGAGCATCGAGCAGGGCTGCGAAGTCCGATCCCGGTCCCAACGCGAACGTTCCGCTGGCCGTCCGGGCGTACAGGTGCGCCAGCAGGTACTGGTAGCGCTCGCCGGGACTGGTCGGATCGGTGGGGCTTTCCCAACGGGCGACCGTCCGCTGGATGCTGGCGACGCGGCGATCGGACGGCGACGTCATCGCGAGCTGGCCGGCAGTTTCCCGCAATGCCCGAGCGAGATCAGCCCACGACCAGCCCCGAGATTCGCGCAGGTGGCGCAACAAGTTCGATCCGGTGACGGGACCAATGCTGGTCATGCCCACCAGTACATCATCGTGAGGTCACAGGGGCACGACCAGCCGGGGTTTTCTTTGGTCGGCGGCGTAGGCGAGGGTGTACCAGGTCCCACTGGCCGGATCGGTGCCGCGCGGGAAACCGATCACGAACTCGCTGCGGTCGACCATCCATCGATTCCGCGCATGGTAGGCAGCCGTGCCCAGCTCGGGAGCCCTGAGTTCGACGACCTCGTCCAGCCGGCCTTGGTGCTTCCATCGGGCAATCGCTTCGGCTGCGGTCGTCGGTTGATCCGCGACCGTGCAAGGCACGACCACTGTGAGCCGGGCACTGGTGTGCTCGGCCAACCACCCCAGTGTCGCGGTGTCGATCCCGGCCGCGCCCCCAATGTAGAACCGGACGTGGTCGGTGGCGAACCGTCGCAGATAGGCGTCGAACAGGTCGTCCAGTTCGGCGTCGGTGACCTCGCCGGTCGTTCTCGTTCCGGTGATCGTTACGGTTCGCGGCACGTCAACCACGTCTCCTTGCGGTTGTCATCGAATGTCATCTGTCCCAGGCCCAGCCAACCACGGTCTGATCAGTTCGCTGGTTGCGTCGCGTCCCCGACCGCGCCGCGACCAGCACCCAACCCACACACGACCGGATCGCGACGATGAAACTACCGACCTCGATTTCACGTCTCACCACCGACGACGAGTGGCTGACCACCGTGACCACGCTGCTGCGTGAGGTGGCCAACGACGGGTTCACCTTCCACCTGTGCGGAATGCCCGAACCAGTCGTGCTCGTCGCGTCGTACTACTGGGACAGCTATGTCGACCTCTTGAAGATCACCGGCCCCGACCAAGTCACGGCGGTACGCGCGCGGTCCGGCGCGAGAATTTCAACGTCTTCCAACCGCCGGCCGTTGTTTGGGCGTTCGGCAACGACCCAGAGCCTACGCTGCGGGCTCTACTGAATTTGGTTCATCCCGAACACCCCGATCATTCGGACCAGCCGTTCCCTACGCCGCCGGTCATGGTCGTGCCTGAAGACGTGCGGCGGTCCGTCCGGTTGAAGCCACCCGAACCAGGCACGGTCGGTCGACGCGAACGCCGTCTACGGCTTGCGCTGAGCAAACACAGGGCCACCGATACCTCGCGCCCCGAGCCGAAGGTCGAGGAGAGCGTCCAGCCCACGCCGCTGCGGCTGGGGCGTGCTGTATGACGCCAACACTGTCCGAGGTCTTGCCGATGGTCGACCTCGCGATGCCTGTTCCGTGGTCCAGAACCACGTGGACCTGTACGAACAGGATCTCGCCCAGCACTTCGATGTGGCGGAAGCAGCCGCCGTCTCCAGCGGCACCGCACTGCACTGCGCGTTGGCTTTTCCACAGGACGAGCAGAGTTCGAAAGGCCCGGTCGACCGCTCCAGCTTCCCCTCCGGGTCCCGTTCGTCGCTCCGATGGTCCGCCGACGCGGTGCCCCTGAACTCGGTGGGGCCGAGGTTCTCCCGCTTGAGGCGCCTCGGTTCCGCCGCCCCATCCCCCATTCCCCGCACGGAGGATTCGTGACCACAGCCACCGCGAACCCCACCGAGAGATGCGTGATCTCGGCCGCGCAGGCGCCCACCCGCTACGCCACCGGGACGGCGCGCTGGCCCACCTTCACCGACCCCGACACCGGGCAGGTGCGGCTGTCCCTCGGCGGCACCGTCGACGCCCTGCGCATGAGTGCCGAGCTGGGCCACCAGGTCAACCACCACCTCGTCCAGGCCCTGCAACGCGGACCCATCATCGAAGTCCTGGCCCGTTCGTCCGCCAGCTGGATCTACCTCACCCAGAAGCGCACTCCGCTGCGTTCCTCCACGGTGACCGAGCTCCTCATCGCTGGAGCCTGCTGGTACGAGGTGGGCAGCACGATCCCCCTGCCCCCGGCGACGTCCCGGGCCGAGTGTCCCCGCTGGATCCAGCGCCCTCGCGTCGGCACGGACCTGCCTCGCTGGGAGGCGGTCGTCGGTGCCATCCGCCGAGCGAGCCGGCCAGCGTGATGACCGGCGCTGTGTTGACCACGCACCTCGCACGCCAGCACCCGGAGCACACGGTCGTCCTCGCCTCTGGTGGAGTGAACTCCACCGTCCTGGCGTACTGGTTGGCTGCCCGGCGCAGCCGGCTGACCCTCGTGTCGTTCGGCCACGGCCAGCTGCACCGCATCGCCCTCAACCGGGCCTCGGTCCTCGCCCAGGCACTCGACTGTCGGCACCGAGTGATGGACGTGACCGCGCTGCTCGACCCTGGCGCCCAGTCCTTCCGGAGCCAGCTGGAACCGGTCTCTTCCCTTCCTACGCAGGGAGCCGTACCCGGTGGAACCCCAGTGCCACACGAGGTCATGCTGGACGTCGCCGTGTCGGTGGCGGTCGCGGTCCGCGCCGACGCAGTCGCTTCAGGGGTACGAGTCGCGCACCCATCACCGACGCACCCGCAGGGCCCCCTGGACAAGGATGACGCGTGGGCGGGCCTGCGGTTGCTGACGCCGTTCGCTGGCCTGCCCGCCGCTGCCGTCGTGCGTCTGGGTACCGCCCTGGGCGTTCCCTTCGCGGATACCTGGTCCTGTGCACGGGCGGAGCCACCCCACTGCGGACTGTGCGCGCCTTGCGTGGAACGTCGACGTGCTTTCCACGCCACCGGGATCGTCGACCTGACCACCTACCAGGACACTCGACCTCGGGAGGCGGGATGACACCCGTCGATGTGACCGAGACGGTCACGACACTGATCCCTCGGGTCCCGGCCGCCCGCTCCCGGCGTGTCCGCCGCTACGCCCTACCGCGGCTGACGAGCCGGATTCGCCCGTACCTCGTCGGGCTCCCCTCCCGTGGCAGCCCGGATGGTGACCAGGGCCCTGCACCCACCACCACGAGCGACCCTGCCCACTTCTCGAACCCCCACGCCCCGCGCTGACGAGCGGCTTCGGCCGCAGCCGGATCACCCTGCGACGCCTTTCCCGTCACCCCGTCCCATCCACGGAAGTTCCAGACATGACCACCGCATCCGGTGCACCCGGGCTCCGGCCCGTGCTCCACCACCTGATCCGCCTCCACCCCGGCGACGAAGTCACCGCCGGCCCCCTCGCCGCCCCCCTCGAGGAGTCCACCACCGCGATCGACCACGAACTCGAGCTCATGGCCGCCGAGGGCCTGCTCACGCCGCTGCCCCACGCCTCAGGACCCACCCGGTTCCGCCGCGACGGCGCGAACCACACCGTGCCCCTGGCCCGAGTTGACCCAGCACGACGGTGGGCGTGGCTGGTGGACATGCTCGACTGGTACCTCCGGCGCACCGCCGAGGTCGACCGTGCCCTCGACCCGTACGGGATCCGGAGCAGCCCGGTCTACGACCGGGCCAACCGACGCACGGGGTGGAGCCCGGACCGGGCACTGTTGTGGCTGGCCGCGGAACGGACGAACGTGCTGGCCGCGCAGTCGCTGGCCAGCCTGCACGGCTGGGACGAGCTCACCGTGAGCTTCGCCGAAACCCTCGGGATCCCCCTGTTGCGCGGCGGGTACCTCGACGACCTCGGGGTGACCCACCACCTGGCGTTGGCGGCGCGTCCGCCGATCGACCCGCTGCTGCTGGCCACGCTGCACCTGCGCCTGGCCGAGGCCCACCTCGCCGCGCAGGACCACTCCTCCGCCGTCGCCGAGTGCGTGCTGGCCCAGGACATCGCCGCAGGGGTGGGCGGCGGGCACGTCCAGGACGCCGCCCGTGCCCTGCGGGCCCGGGCCGAGGACGCCCTCGGTCAGCGGGCGGGAACACCACCACCGACGCGGGAACACCCGCCCGCATGTGATCTGCCACCCCAGACGCCCACGTCCGCTTCGGAGCCGCACCGCCCCGGCGCCGCCGGTCCCGCATCCCCGCGCCTGGCACAGCGAACGGGTTCCACGCCCCGAGACGTGCGACGGGCGGTCCTCGCCGCCACGCTCGCCGTCCGCTACCACCAGGGGCACTCCATACAGGAACTGGCCACCGCCATCGGTCGCTCCTACGACATGACCCGCCGCCTGCTCAGGGAAGCCGGGGTGCGGTTGCGCCCACCGGGAGGCCGGCGCACCGCACGCACCGCTCCCGTGGAAGGTCAGCAGCGGTGATGGTCGATCCCGTCGTGGCCACCGTGCCCGGCCGTGTGCTCCTCGCTGGTGATCACCTGGACTGGATGTGCGGCGGTCCCTGCGTGTCGGCTGCCGTGGGGCTGCGGACCACGGCCACCGCGCTGCTCACCTCGGCCACCGAGCACCTTTCGGTCATCGCCTATCGGCCGTTGCACCAGCAACGCACCGTCCGGGTGCGGGACTACGCCCCGACCGGTGATGACCTCGACCTGGTCCTCACCGCCGCCTGCCTGTCGGTGTACCAGGCTGGGGCGGGGCCGGCCGGTGGGGTCGTGCTGACCCGCGGTGAGGTCCCGGTCGGTGTGGGTCTGGGGTCCAGCGCCGCGGTCGCCGTCGCGGTCGCCGCCGCCGTCCTCGGGGCCCGATCTGGTTCCCCAGCCGGCTCGGCCGGGGTGGATCGGGACCTCGTCCTGCGGATGGCGGGGGAGGCGGAACGCAGGACATCGGCAGCCGGGGTGTCCACGGATGTCCTGGGCGTCGCCGCCGGTGGCCTGGTTCGCGTCGAGGCCACCGCCGGGCCCGGGGTGCCCCGGGTGGCGGTCCTGCCTGCCCTCGCCGACGACGAGGTGGCGCTGCTGCTGATCGACACCGGGCGAGGCAGGTGCCCGCATGCCGAACGGGTCCTGGTCTCGCGGTGGGTGGCCCGGGACCGGGATGTGGTGCGCTACGCCGATGCCACCGCCCGTGTGGTGGATGAGGTGACGGATGCGCTGCGGCAGGAGCCGGTGTCCTGGCAGGAGCTCGGGGTCCTGTGCACGGCGGCGCACCACCTTCTCAGCACGCGGGCGCGGGCGTCGACCGTGCTGCTCGATGCGGCCCTGGCCACGGCGGTCGACCACGGCGCCTACGGGGGTAAGGCAGCAGGAGGTGTGGTCGGTGGTGGTGCGGCCTTTGCCTTCGTGCCGCGAGACCGGCTGTTTCCGGTGCAGGCGGCTCTGCGGGCGCTACCGGTCGAGGTGACGGTCGTGTCGACCTGCGCTGCTGGGTTGACCTACCCGCACTCCTCGGTGGGCATGACGGCATGACGTCGGGGCTTCCGAAGTTTTGCCACTGGGCGCACCCTGGAGGGGACTACCGCCACTCTGCGCAGAGCTGTCGGTCGGGGCGTCGAGAACGACGTCCCGACCCGTGACGGCAGCCCCGTTTCCCGGCTTCCCGCCGTGTTACCCCGCCTCCTCCCGTGCGGGACGCGGCTCCGGGGCGGTGGCTGCTCGGTCGCCCGGTGGTCGAGCTTGGCCAGCGGGTCCCGCTCCGGGTTCCCACCGGGCGACCACCCCATCTCCTGTGCTCCCTGCTGTCCGTGTGCGCCAGCTTCGCGGTGCACCCCTGCTTCTCTCGAAGGACCTGTTTCTCGTGATCGTGCACGTCCTCATCCACGCCGTCGTCTCGGTGCTCATCGCCTGCTTAGCCCTGATCGTGGTGGTGGGCCTGGTCGCGGTGTACCTCGCGGTGTTCGGTGGCCACCCGCAGTCCTGGCACGCGGCGGCCGACACGGTGGTCTCCACGCTGGCCCGGTCGCTGACCACCCTGCTCTACGGACTCGCCCCGTGACCCCGACTTCCGGCGACACCGACAGGGTGTCGCCGGGAGCCGGTCCCGCTGGGTCCGGTCCGCCACTACCTGCCGGAGGACGGATATGACGGATGCGGCGGCCCGGAACGCGCTTCAGTCGGTGCCGGAACTGGCCGGGATCTACGCGTTGACCCGCCGGGGCTGGCAGTGGACCTCGTTGTCCCGGGGCGCCGGGGCCCTG
>NZ_AGVX02000653.1 GCF_000239155.1 Actinoalloteichus spitiensis RMV-1378 | reverse complement strand
TCGGCGGCGGTGACGCCCTTGACCATGCCCCGCCCGTGGTCACCGTCCCCGGCCACGGCGTCGATGCGACCCAGTTCGTCCTCCGCCGCCTCGATCGCGGCGCGCACCGCCTCGAGCACCTCGACCACGGTGCCGGCGAACTCCCGCGACTCGGGGGTGGCTCGCACCGCCGTGCCTCGCGGCTGGTCGCCGGGACCGGTGTCGGCGTGCCGGTTGGCGGCGAACAGCTCCGCCGGGGCGCGGGGGACCTCGCCGGTCCCCTTGCGGTAGGCGGGACTGTCGGCGGGGGCCCGCCACAGGCGTTCGAGCTCCTCGTCCAACCAGACCAGCGTCAGCGAGGCACCGGCCATGTCGAGGCTGGTGACCAGTTCCCCGACCTCCGGGTCGACCAGTTCCAGGCCGGCCGCCCTGAGCCGGGCGGCGACCCGGGTCCACACGACGAAGAGTTCCTCGTACTTGGTGCGGCCCAGTCCGTTGAGGATGACGCCCACCCGGTTCCCGGCACCCGAGGGTGTCTCGGCGAGGACCCCGTCGACGAAGGTGTCCGCGAGCTCCGACGCCGTGGGGAGGTCCACCTCGGACACGCCTGGTTCGCCGTGGATGCCCAGGCCGAGCCCCATCTTCCCGGCGGGGACGGTGAACAGCTGGCCATCCTGACCGGGCAGGGTGCACCCGTCGAAGGCCACGCCGAGCGTGCGGGTGGCGGCGTTGGCCGCCGCGGCGACCCGTTCCACCTCGTCGAGGGAGTACCCCGCCTCGGCGGCGGCGCCGGCGACCTTGAAGACGACGAAGTCACCGGCGATGCCGCGCCTGCGGGTCTCCTCCCCCGGCTGGGCCGAGGCGATGTCGTCGGTGACGACGACGGTGCGGGTGTCGACACCCTCCGCCCGCAACCGTTCCTGGGCGGCGCCGAAGTTCAGCACGTCGCCCGCGTAGTTGCCGTAGCTGAAGAGGACGCCCCCTCCTCGGTTGGCCGCCCGCGCGACGTCGTAGGCCTGCTGGGCGGATGGCGAGGTGAAGACGTTGCCGACCACGGCGCCGTCGGCGAAACCGGGGCCGACGACGCCGCAGAACGCCGGGTAGTGCCCGGAGCCACCGCCGACGACGACCGCCACCTTCCCCTCCGGGGTGTCCGAGGCGCGGACCACTCCGCCCTCCACCGGGCGGACCCGGTCGGAGTGGAGGTCGCAGAACCCGGCGAGCGCGTCCTCCGCGAAGCTCGCTGGGTCGTTGAACAGGCGTGTCACGAAAATCCTTCCTCTCCGGTCACGGGGTGATGATGAGTGCGGGCACGTAGGTGACCAGCGCGAGGACGGCGAGCGCCGCCAGGTAGAAGGGGACCAGCGCCACGACCGTGCGTTCGATCTTGATCCCCGCGATCGAGGTGGAGATGTAGAGCGTGGTACCCACGGGCGGGGTGAACAGGCCGATCGCCAGGTTCAGGACCACGATGATGCCGAGGTGGATCGGGTCCAGCCCGATACCGGCTGCCAGCGGGAGCAGCACCGGCGTCAGCAGCAGGATGGCCGGCGACATGTCCAGGAAGGCCCCGACGACCAGCATGATCACGTTCATGATCAGCAGGATGAGGACCGCGCTGCTGACGTTGTCCAGGAAGAAGGTCGCCAGCTTCGGCGGTACCTCCTCGACGGTGAGCAGCCAGCTCAGCGACGAGGAGACCATGATCAGCAGCATCACCACGCCGGTGGCGGCGGCGGTGTTCACCAACGACTTGGTCAGCATCCGCAGGGTGAGGTCCCGGTAGATCACCAGCCGGACGAGGACCGCGTACAGCGCGGCCAGGACCGCGACCTCGGTGACCGTGGCGATGCCACCGAAGAGGACCACGCGGATCAGGATGATCGGCAGCAGGATGGCCGGGGTGATGACCACGATGTCCTTCAGGACACCGCTCCAGCTCAGCTTCACCTTCTTGCGCGGGTAGTCCTTGCGCCAGGCCACCCACCAGCAGACGACCACGTAGGCCAACGCCAGCAGGATGCCCGGCACGATGCCGGCGATGAACAGCGCGGCCACCGAGGCACCGGAGACCGAGGCGTACAGGATCAGCGGGATGGACGGGGGCAGGATGACCCCGATGATGGACGTGGAGGAGTTCACGGCCGCCGCGAACGGCGCCGGGTAACCCTCCCGCTTCGTCCAGGGGATGAGGACGTTGCCGAGCCCGGACGCGTCGGCGACGGCCGAACCGGACACACCCGAGAACGCCAGGCTGGTGGCGATCGAGGCGTGGCCGAGGCCGCCCCGGAACCGCCCGATGACCCTGGTGGCGAGCCCGATCGCCCGTTGCCCGAGCTTCCCGCCCGCCAGCAGGTCGCCGGTGAGGATGAAGAACGGGATCGCCAGCAGCATGAAGTCGGTGCTGGGCGAGAACGCGGTCTGGGCGACGATCTGGAGGGGGAAGTCGCCGATCAGCAACAGCCCCACGACGGTCGCGGTGAGGATCGAGAACGCCACGGGGACGCTCACGGCGAGCAGGACGAAGAAGACCAGGAAGGCGATGCCCACCTCGATCATGCGGCACCTCCGGCGGTGGTGACCTGGGCGTGCACCGGACCGATCCGGATGCTGGAGACCAGCCGGCACCCGCACTGCACGGTGAGCGCGACGACGGCCAGCGCGAAGCCGGCGAAACTACCGACCACCGGCCAGCCCAGGATCGGCGTGACCTGGGCGGTGAGCGGAGCGAGCAGGCGCAGGCTGACGACGGTCAGCACGACCATCACCGCCGTCGACAGCCCCCACGCGGCGATGTCCACCACCCGGGCCCGGGCCGGCGCCATCCGGGCCACGAAGAAGTCCACGGCCAGGTGACCGCCCCGGCCCATGGCGGCGATGACGCCGCCCGAGATCAACCACGGGAACAGGTAGGTCGGGAGTTCCGTCGCGTAGTCGGCGCTGCTGTTCATGAAGTACCGCAGCGCCACCCCGACGACGAGCACGAGACCGATCACGCTGATCGAGGCCACGGCGATGGCGGAACCGACCATGGTCAGGGCCCGGTTGACCCGCTCCTCGACGCTGCCCTCCGCGAACAGCCTGGGTGGCGTCGCCGTGTCGCCGTCCGGGGTGGGGGAGGTCGCCTCCCGGCCCTCGCCGGCTGGTTGTTCAGTCATGGGGCACCTCGCTGGGACGGGTGTCCTCCACGGCCTGGACCAGCCGTTCGAACACCTCGGGGTACCGCTCCTCCCAGCGCTCGTACACGCTGTCCGTCGCGGCGCGGAACTCGTCGCGGTCGATCTCGGTGACCCGCATGGAGTCCTGGAACTCGGCGAGGATGCGGTCGGTCTGCTCGGCCATCAGCTGGCGCTGGTGGTCCCGAGCCTCGATCGCCGCGTCCTGGAGCAGCCGCTGGTCCTCCTCGGACAGCGACGTCCAGGTCTGCGTGCTCACCACGAAGGGCGTGACCTCGTACTTGTGCCCGCTGAGGGTCAGGTGGGTCTGCACCTCGTGCAGGTTCGAGGCCTCGATGTTGACCAGCGGGTTCTCCTGGCCGTCCACGGCGCCCTGCCGCAAGCCCAGGTAGAGCTCCCCGAAGGCCATCGGCGTCGGGTTGGCCCCGAGGGTGCCGAAGATGTCGATGGTCATGCCGTCGTCCGGGGTGCGGATCTTCAGCCCGGCCAGGTCCGAGGAGTCCTCGACGGCGCGCCGGCTGTTGGTGACGTGGCGGATCCCGTTGTCCCACCAGGCCAGGACCTTGTAGCCCTTCTCCTCGGCCATCTCGGCGAACTCGTCGCCGACCGGGCCGTCGAGCACCTCGTAGGCGTGCTCGGGGGTGTCGAAGAGAAAGGGCAGGCCCACGAGGGTGAGCTCGGGGACGCTGGTGGCCAGCGGGCCCTGGGAGTTGACGGTCATGTCCAGGGTGCCCGAGGCGATGGACACCATCATCTCCGAGTCGGAGCCGAGCTGTTCGGAGCCGAAGACCTGGACGCGGAGCCGTTCCGAGGACTTCTCGCCCACGATCTGGCTGAACCGTTCGGCCGCTTCGGCGCGTGGGTTGCCTGGCGCCGCGCCGTGCCCGAGCAGCAGGCGCCGGGAGTCGTCGCCGACCCCGCAGCCGCTCGCCAGGAGCGCC
>NZ_AGVX02000654.1 GCF_000239155.1 Actinoalloteichus spitiensis RMV-1378 | reverse complement strand
GCTCGGTGTCGTTCCACCCCCGCACCACCAACTCCCGCTCCGGAGAATCCAGCAGCTCAACGGAGCGGAGTGGACGCTCGGGGTGGCTCGCCATCCGCTGGGCCAGCACCAGCCAGTGCCGAACCAGCCGTTCGACCGTCTCGGGCTGGAAGAGGTCGGTGCTGTACTCGACGGCGCCCTGGAGACCGCTGTCCGCCTCCTGGAAGTACAGCGTCAGGTCGAACTGGGCGGTGTCCCGGGGCAGGGGGTAGTCGCCTACCTCGAGGCCGGGAAGCCGCGCGGGTTCGGCGGGCGTGTTCTGGAGGATGAGCATGGCCTGCACCAGCGGGGTGCGGCTGGTGTCCCGCGCCGGGGACAGCTCGTCGATCAGGCGGCTGAACGGAACGTCCTGGTTCTCCAGAGCCCCCAGAACTGTTTCCCGGACGTCCTCGAGGTACTGGGAGACCGACGCCGTCGGCTCGATCCGGGTGCGGAGGACGAGGGTGTTCACGAAGAACCCGACCAGGTCCTCCACCTGCGCGCTCTGCTCCCGCCCCGACACCGCCGTGCCCAGCACGACATCGTCCTGACCGCTGTACCGGGACAACAACAGCTGCGTCACCGCCGTCAACGCCATGAACAGCGTGGAGTTCGTCTCCCGACCGGTGTCACGCAGCCGAGCGGCCAGGCCGGCGGGAACGGTGAAGGTGCGGGTCGCGCCGGCTCCCGTTCGGACGGGGGGTCGTGGGTGGTCGGTGGGCAACTCCAACACCGGA
>NZ_AGVX02000655.1 GCF_000239155.1 Actinoalloteichus spitiensis RMV-1378 | reverse complement strand
ACTTCGGAGTGGCTCGTCACGCCCCCGACCGTAGTACCGCCGGCGTCCGCACCGGTGTCGGCGCCGCGCGGGCCCCACCGCGATCGCCCCGGGTCCCGGTCGCGCGGCCGGTGAGTCCGGGGTCGCCACCCCGGTGCGCGACGGAGCCAGCGGTGCGCTCGGCGATGACCACTAGCGGACAGGGGTCGGCGGTACCCGCGGCGCCCCGGCCGGGCAGAGAATCGGCCCACGCCCCGGGATGTCCCCACCGGCTACCGGAACCGGCCCACCCGTCACCGTCGACGAGGAGACCCGATGTTTCCGCACGCACGTCTGGTCGCGCCCACGATCGCCGTGATCACCGCGGTCGCCGCCGGCGGGTCGCCCCACCCGTCGCCGGCCCCGGGCGGCCCCCCGGTCACCCCGTTCCCGGCGGGTGAACCGACCCTGGTCGTCGCCCTCGACGGGGACGACGACGCGCCGGGCACCGTGGCCGCGCCGCTGGCGACGATCCACCGGGCCGTCGAGCTCGCCGGGCCGGGCGACGTCATCGCCGTCCGGGAGGGCGTGTACGCGTTGACGACGAACATCACGATCGACCGCGACGGCATGCCCGACGCGCCGATCACGTTGACCAGCTACCCGGGTGAACGCGCCGTCATCGACGGCGACCGGCTCCCCGCCTCGCACACCCCGGTCGGGGGCAGCATCCCTCGACCGGAACGGGGTGCCATCCACCAGGAGGCCGCCCACTGGCACATCACGGACCTGGAGATCATCCGGGGTCCCTACGGCATCTACTGTTCCGACTGCGATGACAACGTCTTCGCGAACCTGGTGACCAGGGACAACTACGAGAGCGGTTTCCAGCTCCAGGGCGAGTCGAGCCGCAACCTCATCCTCAACCTGGACTCGTACGGCAACCACGACCCCAGGAAGAACGGGGAGAGCGCCGACGGCCTGGCCATCAAGGAGGGGCGGGGCGAGGGCAACGTGGTGCGGGGCGCCCGCCTCTGGAACAACGCCGACGACGGGTTCGACGCCTGGATGTTCGAGTCCCCGATCACGATCGAGGACAGCGTGGCGTGGGGAAACGGCGAGAACCGGTGGGGGTTCCCGGACTTCCAGGGTGACGGGAACGGCTTCAAGCTCGGGGGCGGCTCCCCCGCCCCGCCGGTGGGGCACCGGGTGTGGAACAGCATCGCGTTCGACAACGCCGTCGACGGTTTCGAGGACAACGGCAACCCCGGCGCCCACCGGGTCGAGCGCTCCACCGCCTACGGCAACGGCGGCAACGGGTTCGACCTCCGACGCTCGCCGGCCGTGCTGATCGGCAACCTCGCCGTCGGCAACGGCAGCTCCGTGTCGGAGGGGACGCCGTCGGGTACGGGCAACTCGTGGAGCGGGGGGCCGGACTGGACGGCGGAGGACCTGCTCAGCGTGGACCCCGAGCCCCTGACCGGGCCCCGGTCTCCGGACGGGTCCGTGCCCAGCTCCGACTTCCTCGTCCCCGTCGACGGTTCGCCGATCGGCGCCCGCTTCTGACCCGCCGACCGCCACGGCACGACCGCTCGGTCGCCCAGCCGGCCGCCCCGGTGGCCGCGCGACGGGGAGGAGGCGATTCCCCTCCCCCGCCGGGCCGCTCCCGCCGGGCGACTCCCGGCCGGAGTGGCCGGGTGGGGTGGCCGGGTGGGGTGGTTCCCCCGCCTCCTGGTCTGCGAACCCGCGTCGAACCTGGTGGAATCACGGGCATGCCCCGGCAGTTCGACGTGACGATCGTGGGATCCGGGCCGGCGGGAACGGCGCTGGCGGCCGCCTGCGCGGACGAAGGGTTCGCCACCGCGCTGGTGGCTCCGTTCCCCCGACGTCCCTGGCGCCCCACCTACGCGTGCTTCGCCGACGAGCTCCCGGCGGCGTTCCGCCGGCGGGCGGTGCGGTCCCGGTCGCCCCGCGTGCGGGTGGCCGCCGCCACCCAGCGGTGGTGGACCGACCGGGAGTACTGCGTCCTGGACAACGAGGCGCTCGCCGGGGAGCTGCGACGCGACTCCGTCACCCTGGTGCGGGGACGGGCGGTGGGCGCGGAGCACGGTCCCGACGGGTCGCGGCTCCGCCTCGCCGGAGGCGAGCGGCTGCGCACCAGGGTCCTGGTGGACGCCACCGGCAGCTCTCCCCAGGGGCGAGGCGCGGTACCGGCGCAGACGGCGTTCGGTCTGGTCCTGCCCGAGGAGGAAGCCGCCCGCCTGGTGGCTCCCGACGAGGCGGTGATGATGGACTGGCGGCCGCCGGCGCCCGGTTCCGCGACCGCGACGTTCTGCTACTGCGTCCCGTTGGGCGATGGCCGGGTGCTGGTCGAGGAGACCTCGCTCGTGCGGCGCCCCGGGCTACCGATCACGATGTTGCGGGAGCTGCTGCACGCCCGGCTGCGCCGGCACGGGGTACGGGTGACCACCGCCCAGGCCAGCGAACGCGTGTGGATCGACATGACCGCGCCCCGACCCGCCCCTCGGCGGGTGCTGCGGTTCGGGTCGGCCGCCGGCATGTTGCACCCGGCCAGCGGGTACGGCGTCGCGGCGGCCCTCGCCTCCGCCGGCCCCACCGCACGCGCCCTGGCCCGGCACTGGGCGCCCGGTCCGCGAGCGGCGGTCGCCGGGGCGCACGGCGTGCTCTGGCCGCCC
>NZ_AGVX02000656.1 GCF_000239155.1 Actinoalloteichus spitiensis RMV-1378 | reverse complement strand
GGAACGGGGAAAACGTGGTTGAGCTGAAGACACCCGGCGAACTGGAGGCCATGCGGGAGGCCGGCCGGGTGGTGGCGCGGGCGCTCGCCGCCGTCCGCCAACACGTCCAACCCGGGGTGCACCTGCTGGAACTCGACGCGATCGCGCACACCATGATCAGGGACGCCGGTGCCCAGCCGTCCTTCCTCGGCTACCGCCCGCACTTCGCGCCCACCCCGTTCCCCGGCTCGATCTGCACCTCCGTGAACGACGTCATCGTGCACGGCATCCCGGACCGGTACCAGCTCGCCGAGGGCGACCTGCTCAGCGTCGACTGCGGCGCGGTGCTCGACGGCTGGCACGGTGACGCGGCGATCAGCCTCGTCGTCGGCGAGGCCAGCCCCGGCGACCTCGAACTCATCGACCACACCACGCGTGCGCTGGAGGCCGGGATCCTGGCGGCCCGGACCGACGGGCGGCTCGGGGACATCTCGGCCGCGATCGGCGCGATCGGCCGGAAGGCCGGGTACGGCATCCTGCGGGACTTCGGCGGACACGGTGTCGGTCGGGCGCTGCACGAGGCACCCCACCTGCCGAACGACGGGACACGCGGGCACGGCCCCCTGCTGCGGCCCGGGCTGGTGCTGGCGATCGAACCCATGTTCAGCGCCGGCGGTTCCCCGGACCACCGGGCCGACACCGACGGCTGGGCGCTGCGGACGACCGACGGTTCCCGGGCGGCCCACGTCGAACACACCGTCGCCGTCACCGAGGAGGGGCCGGTCATCCTCACCCTCCCGTGAGGCGGGAGGCGGTTCCGGGTCCCCGTCGCGGGGACCCGGCCGCC
>NZ_AGVX02000657.1 GCF_000239155.1 Actinoalloteichus spitiensis RMV-1378 | reverse complement strand
GCCCCGGACGACCCGGTGCCCGTGACCACCCCCGACCAGCTCACCTCGGCGGACCTGCTCGTCGTCACCGGAGCCGACCCCTGGCCCGTGGAGTGCGTGGACCGGTTCCGCCGGCTGCCCGTCGTCGCCAGCACCCTGGCGTACCTGCGTCCGGAGGAGGCGGAGGGCGCCAACCGGGTGAGGTCCCGAACCCGGGCCGTCACCGCCTCGTCCCCCGCCGACGCCCGGTCGTTCGCCGCCTACCTGGGCACCTCCCGCCGGATCGACGTCGTCGGCTCTCCCCAGACCGACTCGCTGCCCACCCGGAACCCCGAGCCCGGCCTGGCGCTCGTCCTCACCAGCGTGACCCACCCCGACGAGACGGGAGGAGCTGCGCCCGGCGCGGAACTGCTGCTGGCGGCGGCGGCCCGGCTGCGCGCGGCCGGGTGGCGGATCCTCGTCGGACTCCACCCGCGCGAGGACCCCGCGCTGTGGAGCGAGTACGAGATCAGCCCCGTCAGCTCCCTGGAAAGCTCGGCCAGGGCCGAGGTGGCCATCGGTATCCCGGGCACCGTCTTCCCGCTCATCGCCGCCGTGGGAACACCCCTCGTGGGCTGCGTCGACCCCGGCCTGTCCGTGCCCGACCACCTGCGCGCCGTCTGCTCCTCGACCATCCAGGACGCCGACCAGGCGGTGCCCGAGGTGGAACGGGCGACACCCCCCGACCCCGCCGTGCTCGCCGACGCGGTCGGACCCGTCGGCGGCTCGGCGCAGCGGCTCCTCGACGTGTGGGAGCGGGTCGCC
>NZ_AGVX02000658.1 GCF_000239155.1 Actinoalloteichus spitiensis RMV-1378 | reverse complement strand
GGACCTGGAGGCGCAGGGCGTCGTTCATGGTGGTTCTCCTTCGTGTCGCGTCGTGTCGTGTCGTGGTGTGGTGCCGGGTTCGCGGGGCCAGCGGTCGGGCGTCCCGCGGGCCCCGGCTCCGGGACCGCGTTCGGGCGGAACGCGGTTTCCGGGGCTCCGGTCAGGAGATTTCCTTGATGTCGCAGATGGCGAGGCTGGTGGTGCTGATGGGGGCGTCGTCCTCGACGTCGTTCTCGGCGTCGGGCTGGACCTGGAGGCGCAGGGCGTCGTTCATGGTGGTTCTCCTTCTTCTTCCACCCCTCCCACCGGTCGTGGGAGGGAAGTCGGTGGTGGTGGCGGGGCGGCGCGGAGTCCGACGGCCGACAGGGCCGGTCAGACCGGGGCCAGCGCCGTCCCGCGTCGGGTCGTGGCGGGTGGGCCGGTGCGTTCGGCCACGGGCAGGTCGAGGGTGAACAGGCGGTCCGGTGCCGGGTCGACCAACTGGTGCAGGGCGAGCAGGACACCGGCGGCGCCGCTCCACAGCTCGGCGCTCAACCGGCTGCCGTGCAGGCCGGGCCACCGCACGCCCGTGGCGTGGGGGACGGCGTGGTGGAACAGGGCCCGCCCGGAGGCGACCGCGTCCTCGGTGGACGCCGGTGCCCCCAGCAGCCGTGCCGTCTCACCGAGCACGAAGCCCATCCCCGCCTGGCCGGTGAACAGCCCGCCGCCGATGGTGAACCGCACGCGCAGGCCCCGTACGCACCGGTCGAGCACGTCCGCCAGGTGCGGGTCCGGGCGCCAGGCGAGGTACCGGGCGAGCACGTGGACGTAGCCGGCGCTGCCCGCGAACAGGTAGGGCATGGTGCGCCGGTCCCTGGCCGAGACCCGGAACCCGAGCGCCCCGGTCTCCCACGGCTGGGCGTGGTCGAGTTCGGCGCGGAGCAGGTCGAGTCCGCGTTCCAGGGGCGCGTCGTCCCCGGTCAGCCGCCCCAGGTAGTACAGGGCCAACGCCACGCCGGGGCGGCCCTGGGCCAGTCCGGAGCGGTCGTCGCCGCCCAGCAGGGGCGTCAGGCCCTCGCCGGTGGGCAGCGCATCCAGCAGGGACCGGGCGCGGTCCAGGGCCGACTCGTCGCCGGTCCGGCAGTACAGGGACAGTTCGGCCAGTGCCAGGCCGGCGGAGCCGCCGCCGAGGGTGGCCGAGCGGGTCACCAGCGGGTGCCGGCCGGCGTGGCGGAGGAGGCGTTCGGCGGCGTCCCACTCGCCCTCCTGGGCGAGCACCCAGGCGATGCCGGCGCTGCCGAAGAGCAGGCCAGGGGGGATGTCGCGCCACCCGGCCAGCGATTCGTCGCGAAGTCGGGTGACCAGCGCCGGTGCCGGTGGGTGTCCGGTCATCCGCAGGGCGTGCAGGACGCCGGCGCTGCCGTAGGCCACGCACCGGGTGTTGCTCCGGTGCCCGTCCGGGATGGTCGGGAAGACCCGGCGCGGGTGGTCGGGTTCGGCGAGGGCGAGCAGGGCGCTGGCGGTGCGGTCCCGCAGCCAGGTCAGCCACTCGTGGGGTTCGGCGGCCACCGCCTCGGGCGACGGCAGCGCCGGCCCCGGTGCGGGCAGGCCCCGGAACCGGTCCGCCCGCGCCCAGAGGCTCGCCGGTAGCGGGGCGCGTTCCTCCAGGGCGGCCTTCACGTGGTCCACGGCCGCGGGGCTGCGTTCGGCGACCTGGATGGTCGGGACCAGCATCATCCGCGCGATCGCGGCCAACCCGTAGTCGTCGTAGCGCACCGGGTCGAGCGTGGCCCGGCCGTCGGGGCTCAGGGCTTCCGGCGGGACGAACCCGGGGGTGGCCAGGGGCTGGATGGTGGCGTCCCGGCGTTGCGTCGACTCGAAGTCGACCAGCCGGACGCGGTCCTCGTCGTCGACCAGCACGTTGCGCGGGCTGACGTCGACGAACACGTAGCCGAGGTCGTGGAGGCGGTCGAGCTGGTCGCGCAACTGGTCCAGGATCGACCCGCACCTGCGGTAGTAGTCGGTGAAGGCCTCGGCGGGCTGGTCGACGCGGATGGCGGGGTTGTTCGCCATCAGCCACCTGCTCAGGGGCCGGCCGGGGACCAGTTCGGTCACCAGATAGGCGTGCTCCCAGTGGTCGAACCGTTCCACGGGTTCCGGTGCCAGTCCGGGTGCCCTGGCGTGCAGGGCCCGCAGCACCAGGTACTCGGCGGTGAGCCGGGCGTGGGCGTCGACGTCGCGGCCGGAGTGGGCGACGTGGGCCCGGGCCTCCTTGAGGAAGACCTGCCGGCCGGTGGCGTCGGTGGCCCGGTAGGCGCCGCCGGCGTTGCTGTGCTGGAGCACGGCGTCGAAGGTGTAGCCGTGGAAGGCGACCGGACCGTCGGACAGGTCGGGTTCGGCCTCGACGAAGGGGTCCGCGACGCCGGCGGGGAGGTGGAACTCGGGGCGGCGGTCGTCGGGTATCTCGGTGCCGTCGCCGGCGGGCATCACCGGGGTGCGGGTGCCGTCGGCCTCCAGCCGGTAGCGGGAGCGGAAGGCGCCGTAGCGGTAGGAGACGCACCGGGAGGAGCCGAACCTGCGGTCGGTGAGCACGTAGGGGCCCGGCACCCCGGCGAGGTCGTGTTCCAGGCGGCGCAGGACCTCGTGGGCCTGCCGGGGGTCGGCCGGGTAGAGGGCGCAGAACTTGCCGCTCTGCGGCCGGGAGGCGTGCTTGCCGTGCAGGAGCAGGAAGTAGGTGCGGCCGGCCAGGTGTTTGAAGGGGATGCCCAGGTCCACGCAGGCGGCCGCGACGACGTCCAGGACGGCCGGGGCGTTGCCCGGGGTGCTGGAGACGTGCACCTTCCAGCCGTGGTCGGGCAGGGACGGCGCCTGCGGCGGGCTCCAGTGGGTCCACACGTCCTGGTCGGCACGGTGCCAACCGGGGGGCATCCGGGTGGGCGTGTAGCGGGTGCCGGGCGGGGTCGCGGCGAGTGGCTCGTAGAAATCGTCGTTCGCGAACGTGAACGACAGATCCGCTGGCATGGTCACCCTCCTCCCTTCGCGTCGTGGTGGTCCGTCACCCGCCGGTCGGGTCCCGGCCCGTCGCGGCGGTCCCGTCCTCATCTCGGTGGGGCCGTCTCCGCTCTCGGTGACAGGCACAAGCTTCGCGCGCCGAACGACCCGCGACCAGGTCGTCGGCGGTCAGCAACCGGACCTGGGCGCTGTCAGGAAGGTGACCCGGCCCGGCCGCTTCCCCGGCCCGGGGGCCGCCGGGCCGTCGGCCGAGGGCGGGAGGGGGTCGGCGGCCGTAAGCGGTCGACGCGCCTTGACCCGATGCCCTGAACATGTGAACAATAACCTGGTGGCGCATTCAAAAAACGGGACGAGTGAACAGGGTAGGTCGTTCATCGAACGGGCCCGCCGCGAACAGATCGTCCGGGCCGCCGTCGACACCATCAGCGAGGTCGGATACGCCCGGGCCTCCTACGCGCGCATCGCCCGCCGGGCCTCGATCAGCCCCTCGCTGATCTCCTACCACTTCGCCGACCGCGCGGAACTCATGCGCGAGGCGGCCAGCAGCGTCGTGGACGACCTGCGGCGCAGCCTCCGCGACGCCACGCCCAACCCGGCCCCCTACCCCGAGGTCCTGGCCGCGCTGATCACCCACAACGTCCACTACGCCGCCGGCCACCTCCGCGACCTCACCGCGCTCGCCGAACTGCGGGCCGCCGGCATGGCACCCGCCGACGCCGGGCCGGAGAAGGGCCGCGCCGACATCGAGCGGCTGCTGGCCGACGGCCAGGCCGCCGGCGAGTACGGGGCCTTCACCCCGTCGCTGATGGCCGCCACCCTGCTCGCCGCGCTCGAAGCCGTCCCCGCCGTCCTCGCCCGCGAACCCGACATCGACCCCGACCACTACGCCGCCGAACTCGCCGAGACCTTCCGCCGCGCGACCGCGCCCACCCCGGCGACCCACCGAACCGAGGACCCTCGTTGACCACCGTGACCGCCGCCCTGCTCACCTGGGCACTGCACCTGCTCGTCGTGGCCCTGCTCTGCGGCCCCGGCGTCTGGCTCACCCTTCGACGGGCGGCCGTCGTCCCCGCCGGTGCCCCCGCCCCGGCGGCCGACCGGACCGAGGACCACCGGGACCCCGCCAGCCCGGCGCGGCTCCTGCTGGCGGTCGCCGGCGCGCACGGCGCGGTGCTCGTCCTCACGACACTGCCCCGCGTCGGCCCCTTCGAGTCCCTCGACCGCAACTGGCAGGGCCAACTGCTGGCCCTGGCCTTCGCCACCGGTCTCCTCCTGGCCTGGCCGCGCCTCACCCCGAAGGGGGTGGGCCTGACCCGGCCCAAACCCGGTTCGTGGACCCTGGTCGCGGGGGGCGCGCTCGGCGCCCTGGTGGTGCAGTACGCCGTCGGCGGGATGGGTCCGTCCGCGGAACCCACCGCCGAGGCCTTCGTCAACAGCGCCGTCATGCCCGGCCTGTGGGAGGAGTTCCTCTTCCGGGGGATCCTGTTCTCCCTGGTGCTCCAGGCGTTGCCCGCCCGCCGCCGGATCGCCGGCATCAGCGCCACCTGGGCCATGCTCATCACCAGCCTGCTGTTCGCCCTCGGGCACGGCCTCGTCGTGGACCCGGTCGACGGCCTCACCGTCCAACTCGGATACGTGCTCAGCACCCTGGTCGCCGGGATCTTCTTCGTCTGGGTGCGGGAGCGGACCGGCAGCCTCCTGCCGGCGATCGTGCTGCACAACCTCATCAACCTCGCCGGCCTGCTCGTCGTGGGCCTTCAGGGCTAGGGCGCCGGGGGCGTGCCGTGCACGCGGAGCTGGGACCGCACGGCGTCCTCCAGCGCCCGGGTCCCTCACCGCCCGGTGGGGGACCCGGCCGCGCCCTCGCCGGCCCGGTCGGGATCGCCGAGACGCTCG
>NZ_AGVX02000659.1 GCF_000239155.1 Actinoalloteichus spitiensis RMV-1378 | reverse complement strand
CGAGCCGCAGCCAGCGGGCTTCGCCGTACCCCCCGGAACCGTCGGGCCGGGCCACCGCGACCTCCTCGGGCAGGTGCAGAGCGTCGGGGGCGGCCGCCGCCAACACCTCGGCGGCGACCTCCACAGCACGGGCGGGGGAGTCGCCGAGCACCGACTCGGCCACCGGGTGGCCCCGCGCGGCCAGCAGGCAGTTCAGCACGGCCCCGCCGGGGATGACCAGGTCGTAGGCGCTGCCCAGCCGGCGGAGGCCGACCTCCACCTTCTCCTGCTTGCGCCCGCCCACGACGGCCACCGAGAACCGGGTGGGATCGCGGCCAGCCCACGGTCCGAGCAGCGTGAGCTCCCGGACCAGGCTGTCGGCGGCCCAGCCGGGCAGCAGACCGAGGAGGCCGGTGGTGGAGGCGTGGCGGCGGTGCGCCTTGGAGAAGCCACCCATCGCCACCCGCTCCCCGAGCGCGGCGAACTCCACGGCCAGGTCCGGGTCGTTCCGCTCCTCGCCGGCGTGCAGCCGCGTGTTGCCGAAGAGCGCGATCTCCCCGTCCCGGAGCGCCGCGGCCGCCGCCCGCGCCTCGGGGCCGGTCGACCAGGGCAGGTACCGCACCGGGCAGCCCAACCGGCCGCCCAGGTAGGTGGCGAGGTCACCGAGGTGCCGGGCGCTGCCGTCCGCGTGCCGGCCCTGGTGGGTCAGCAGGGCGACCCGGGCGCCGGCCCCGCTCAGCCGAGCCAGGTCCGCCAGTTCGGTGTCGACCCGGCCCAGGCCGCCCGGCCCGTCGGCGACGTTGAAACCGGCTGAGAAGATCCACCGTTGACCGGCGGCGAGCGGTTCGTCCGCCAGCAGGCGCACCCCGGCGAGCCCCGGTGGGATCGCGGAGGCCCCCGAGGTCACGGCGCGTACGCCCGGAGCCCGGTGGTGTCCGGCAGCCCCACCATCACGTTCATGTTCTGCACGGCGGACCCCGCCGCCCCCTTGCCCAGGTTGTCGATCACCGACACCACCTTGATCACCGACCGCGCCGGGTCGTGGTCGACGCCGAGGTGGCAGTAGTTGGTGCCGACCACGTTGGACAACCTCGAGTAGGCGCCGTACTCCTTGGCGTTGGCGCCTCCCCGCTTCTCCAGGTCGTTGACCAGCACGAAGTGTTCCCCGGAGTGGTCGGAGCCGTACCGGCCCAGGTACCGCGCGGTCAGCGCCTCCCGGCTCAGCCCGTCGCGGTGCTCGGGTGGGACGAGGACGGTGATCTGGGCCAGGATGCCGCGCGCGAAGGCGCCGTGCGCCGTGCTCATGACCACGTCGACCGGTCCACCCGCCAGGCGCCCCAGGTGGAGCTCGAGCTCCCCGCTGTGCCGGTGGCCCTCCAGGCTGTAGGGCAGCATCGACCCGAACACCTCGGCGTGGTGCAGGTCCCGGGTGGGTTTGGCGCTCGCCCCGGTGGTCCCGTTGACCGCGTGGACGTGGACGGAGCCGGCGGACCCGAGCAGTCCCTCCTCGGCCAGGGGCAGCAACCCCAGCAGCACCGAGATGACGTAGCACCCCGGGTTCGCCACCAGGCGGGCCTCGGGGAGGCGGTCGCGAACCAGTTCCGTCACCCCGAACACCGCCTCGGGCAACAGCTCCGGGCTGCTGTGCGGGCGGGCGTAGATCCGTTCGTACAGCGCCGGGTCCGGGAACCGGAAGTCGGCGCTGAGGTCGACGACTCGGGTACCCCGGCGCAGCAGTTCGGGCGCCATCCCCATCGCCTCGCCAGCCGGCACGCAGAGGAACACGACGTCCAGCTCACCGGACCGCGCGAACAGGGTGTCGAGATCGACGAACCGCAACCCGCTGCCGAGCAGGTTGGGGTGGACGGCCGAGAACGTCCTCGTGGTGTCCCGGGCGGCGGGGAGGACCTCTCCGACCTCGGGATGTCCCAGCAGCAGCCGGCACAGCTCCCGCCCCGCCCAGCCGGTGGCTCCGACGACCCCGACCCGCAGCCTTCCTGTCACCGCTGCATCACCCTTCCCTTGTCCCTGTCCTGATCACGATCTTGCCGACGGTCCCGTCCGCCCTGTCGGCCAACGCGAACGCCGTTGCCGCGTCGGCCAGCGTGACGATGTGGGTGACCAGCACGCGGGGGTCGACCAACCCCCGTTCCACCCAGCCGATGACCTCGGCGAAGTCCTCGGGGGTGGACAGCGCGGACCCGGTCACCGCGAGCTCGCGGCCGACGAGCGCGTTCGCGTCGAGCGCCGCCGGGCCGGGGAAGTAGCTCACCACCACGACGTGGCCGCCCGGCCTGGTCATCGCCGCCGCCTGGTCCAGCACCCCCGGGTGGCCCGAGGCGACGAAGGTGACACCCGCCGGGCCGGCGAGCTCCGGCACGGCGGCCGGGGCAGCCTCGGCAGCGTCCACATAGCGGTCCGCGCCCGCCGCCAGAGCCAGCCGTCCCTTGGCGGGGCCCAGATCCACGCAGGTCACCGCCGCCGACCACAACCGGCGCACCGCCAGCACGCAGGCGAGGCCGATCGACCCGGAGCCCAGCACCGCGACCGACGGGTCGGGACGGGCGAGGCCGACCGCGTGCCGCCCGATGGTCAGCGGCTCGACCAGGGCGCCCGCCACAGGGG
>NZ_AGVX02000660.1 GCF_000239155.1 Actinoalloteichus spitiensis RMV-1378 | reverse complement strand
CCCCCACCCCGACCGTCGCCCCACCGCCGCCGGTCACCCCCGACGCCCCCAGCACGTTCGACAGCGACACGACGGTCGACCCGGGGGCCGTCACGGCGCCCGTGCGGACCGAGGAGGCCGCCAGCGGCGAACAGGTCCCGCTGACCACCGACGAGGAGAGCACCATGACCCGCTTCGAGGAGCGGCTCCGGGTGCGGACGGAACGGGTGCGGGTCGGACGCGCCCGGCTGCGCAAGTACGTGGTCAACGAGACCGTCCAGGTCAACGTCTCACTGAAGCGGGAACGCGCCCGCCTGCGGACGGAGGCCGTGTCCGAGACCGAGCGAGCCGCCTTCGGCGACCACCTGGACCTCGGGGAGGAGGAACAGGAGATCGTGCTCTACGAGGAGCGACCGGTCGTCTCCCGCGAGATCGTGCCCGTCGAGCGGGTGCGGTTGACCAGCGAGGTCTACCTGGAAGAGGAGACCATCACCGAACGCGTCCGCGCCGAGCGGATCGAGGTGGAGGAGGAGACCACCAACACGCGCCCACGCTGATCCCAGGACGGGGCCCGTCCACACTGCCGCTAAGGCGGGTCCCGTCCACACTTGCCCCGGGGACGGGACCCGTCAGGGTCGGCCGGACGCGGGCCCCGGCGGCTCACCGTCCGCCGACGAGCAGCGTGCGGCACGAGCCCCGCTCCGGTCACGGGTTCGAGGCGCAGCGCCTGGCGTGCGGAGCCCAACGACGCGGACCGGCGGACCGGGTGTTCCGCCACGACCCGGCGGTGTTCCTTGCTCGTCCCCAGCACGACCACGGGAGGCCGGGACCAGTTCGAGCCGTGCTCCGCACGCCCGCCCGACGACCAACCCTCACCGTCTCCACCAACCCGCGTCCACACCTCACGCGGACCGACGCACGGCACTGGGCAGTGGCCGCGCCGCAACCGCCGCCGAGCGACCCCAGCCGAACCACCACACCCACACGCGTGCCCATGCCAGCCCCGGCACCGCCGGCCGCGGGCTACCGCGCCTCACGAGGTAGTTCGGGTTCGAGAACTTGAGCAACCCGCTCCGCGGACTCACAGGCAGCCTCCCGTGACTCCGTGAAGCTGACCACGACCGTCGCGTGGGCCGATTCACCAAGGTCCATCGAGATCTGACACTTGTTCTCCTCACGGTCATCCGTGATCAGCAACGCACGCAAAGGACCAACCTGGTGTTCGGCAAGGTTGTAGTCGCTCAGATTGAGCTCGCCCATTGGCACGTCTCGGTCGATGTTGATCGACAACAGCGGTGTCTCCAAAGGCGCCACAGTGTAACTGCACATGTAGACGACACCGAAGTCCGCGAAGTCAGCGGTGGCAGGGTCAAACCCCAGTTCGATGATTTGGCCATCGTCAAGTACCTCGCAGGGCAACACGTTCGCCAGCTCCTCCTCAAAGGAGGAGTCACTCTGAACTGCAGACGTACCCGCTGGTTCAGAACTACCTGTATTGGTCGTGAGAGCGGAGAGAGCTTGACCAGGAGCCTCCGAGGTACAACCCGCCCCCACATCGAACAGTGCAACACCCACCAGCCCCACAGCGCAACGCTGGGGGCGTGTCCAACCGATCACGACAGGTCGTCTCCAGAGTTAGTCACAAGAAAAGCATTTTCAGCATCCCGATCCTGCGTGCTCCGCGCGGACGTTAGGATAGCCGCAGCAAGGTCCTCAAGCGCCTGAATGTAAAGCAAGAGGTTTTCCTTCCCCAACGGTGGGAGTGATGACTACGATCACCGCGCCTCGCGGGGCAGCTCGGGCTCGACAAGGACAGCGACCCGCTCAACGGTCTCGCAAGCCGCCTCCTGGGACTCCGCAAGCATCACCCGAACCGTGACGTGGGAGGATTCACCGATTTCCATCGAAATCTGGCACTTGTTCGGGTCGCGGTCGTCGGTGATCAGTAGTGCTCGCAGCGGACCGACCTGGTGGTCCGTGGAGTTGAAGTTGGTCAGGTTCAGGTCGTCCAACGCCTGATCCACCCCGATGTTGATAGACATCAAGGGCGTCTCAACCGGACCAACAGTGTATTGGCAAAGGTTCAGAATGCCAGCATCATCATACTCTGCGGTAGAGGGATCGAATCCCAGATCCGCAACCTGGTCGTCGTCGAGCACCTCGCAGGGCAAAACACTCGCCAACTCCTCCTCAAAGGAGGAGCCACCTTCGACCGCAGAAGTATCCGCCAGTTCGGAACCACTCGGATTGGCCGTGGAAGCGGAGAACGCTCGCCCTGTAGTTTCCGAGGCGCAGCCACACGCAACGGCAATCAAGGCAACTCCCACGAAACTTGCAGCATAACGCTGACGACGTGTCCAACCAATCATGTGAGCTCGTCTCCGATGTTGGTAAGCAGGGTGGCGTTCTCAGCATCCCGATCCTGGGCAGTGCGAGCCGAAGCCCGGATAGCCGCGGCGAGGTCCTCGAGCGCCCTTATGTAGAGCACGAGGTTCTCTTTGGCTGAAGTGGGTGTACCGACCGCAGTTATCAAGTCCTGTTTGGCCATCGTCAACGCCACCGGGCTGGAACCGAGACGAACGCCCATCTCCAAGAGTTCAAACTTTTCCAAACGCTTGGTGGCTCGGACGGCGATTGCGTCGATTTTGGCGGCCATGCTCTCGGCGCTCTCGGGGTCGATCGAGACCTTGCCCGCCGCGGCCGCCGCGCCAAATGCCGCGATACTGCCCGTCATCTTCGCCGTCGACGGAACCGCCGGACCGGAGCCACCGCCGTCGCTCTCGATGTGCACGCTACCTCCCACACCCTCCCCACGAACCAGCCGAGCTCAGCCGGTACGCGGCACTGGTCAACGCTACCAACGGCGGTGCCACGAACCGGAAGGAAACGGCGCACCCGCTCCGAACGGAGCAGGGACACCGAACAGCGGAACACGAACGAACGAAGTCCACTCCCCGCCGCCCCGCCCCAAGGGCCGTTACCCCTGACCGGCACCGCGGTCTCGGTGGTGGCGGCTTGGTTCTCGAGCACCACGTGGAGCTCGTGTGCACGGGGCGTCCCAGGTGGAGACGTCGGACGTGGGCCGAGCGGGCCAGGGGCGTCAGGCGGCACGGTAGCCCCGCCCGGAACGGGGGCGCCGACGGACCGGGCTCCCCCTTCGCCCCATCCGTCGGCCCCACCCCACACCCC
>NZ_AGVX02000661.1 GCF_000239155.1 Actinoalloteichus spitiensis RMV-1378 | reverse complement strand
CGCCCCGGCTGCGGCTTGACAACCACATAGGGACACCCCCCGGTGCACCGCACCCGCCCCCTCGACAACGGCGGATCACGTCGTCGAACGCGTCCCCTGCTCCTCCAGCAGCGTCTCGGTCATCTCGGTCTGGTCGGTGCTCAGCCACCTCTCGGGCCGCAATCCGCAGCACCACGGCCTCCGCGTGCGTGCCCGCGACGTAACGGTCCGCCAGCTCCGCCGGCAGGTACCGGTTCGCCATGCGGAGCCCGTCCTCGCGGCTCGGCGACTCGTCCCACCGCACCGGCCCCTCCACGGTGACGTAGGCGTAGGGGAGGGTGTCCCGCTGCACGCGGAGCTGAGGGTGCCGCTGTCCCGGAGCAGCCGGTCCTTCGCCGAACCGAGCGCGATCGAGTCCGTCACCTCGCCGCCGGGCTCGTCGTGGTACCCGAGCGGAACCGCCAGCGGGGCTCGCCGGGCCGCGTCACCGCGACGACCCCGCCGCTCGACGAGGAAGCGTTCACGCTGGTCGACCGACATCGTGCGCCGCAGGGGTCCGCCTTCCGCCGCCGTGGTGGGCACCAACGCCCACCCCGCGCCGAGACCAGCACCAGCACGACCCCCATCGTTACCGCCACGCCCCGAAGGTCTGCCGTCCCGTGGAGCCGGGCCGTCGGACAACGGAGGCGGTCGGGCCGGAGCACGCGGAACCGGGAAGGCCCTCCTGCCCCACCTCCCGGCTCACCACCGCGTGCGGAGGGGACGGCAGCGGGCACGCCCCGGCCCGGAACCCCCGGCTGCTCATTCGATCCGGTGAGGCCACTTGACATCGCGTGTGGACGGTCGCCGGCGGCGCGCTCGACACGTAGCGTCGCGACTGTCCGTGACGTACGCCGGAACGAGAGCAGGTGGCTCATGCCGAACCCTCCGGAACTTCTCTCCCCGTTCAGCGCGCCGCCCGGGGGCGTGATGACCGACGAGGTCGGGGTGATCACCGGTGAACTGGAGCTGCGGACGGAGTGCGACGAGCACGGCCGGGTGTTCGTGTGGGTGCGCTACGCCGAGGCCGACGAGTGGTACCGGCTCGGGGCGTGCGAGGTCACCCTGCACGACATCCGGGACCACGAGGTCCTGCACCGGGCACTGCTCGGCGCGCTGCACCGCCCCCAGGGCTGAGCCGACGGGGCGCCGGCGGCGGTACGCTCAGCCGCCGGCCGGTGGCCCCGCCCCACCTCCTCCGCGCTCCCCGGTGTCCTGGCCGGACCTCGCCGCGTCGTCCACCGGCCGCTCGTCGGACTTCTCGGTCGTCCGCCGTCCACGGTGCAACGCCGGCAGTACCGCCACGGCGTCGTCCCGGCTCATCCCGGTGGCCTGGAGGAGGTCCACGGCGACCGACCTGAGCTGGGCCACGACCACCCGCATGGAGAAGCCTCCGGACTCCAGCAGCTCGGCGTTCACCGCCTTCGCCACCGCGCTGGCCGCGGCCCGCGCCTGCACGGGTTCCCGGCCCGAGGACAACTCGTCCCGCAGCAACACCACCGCCCCCGCGAGGCGTTCCAGCAGGGCCGGCAACGTCCGGGCCACCTCCTCGCCGTCCCGGAGGGCCGCGTGGGCGCGTCGGGCGAGCACCCTGGTGTTCCGCAGGGCCAGGTCCACCCGGCTCGAGGCGATGACGTAGCGCTCCAGGTCCCGCCGGCGCCGCCACCGCAGCGGAGCGATCCTGGCGATCTCCTGGCCCGCCTGGAGCGCCTCCTGGAACTGGTCCACCGCGTGCTGGGTCTCCCTGGTCCGCGTCAGCACGCTCGCCGCCCGCCGGCGATCACCCGTGGAGACCGCCACCGCGAGCCCCCGCAGCGCGTCGGCGAGCTCCCCGAGGACGACGCGGCCCTTCTGGTGGGCCACGCTCAGGGGGTTGGCGGGCAGCAGGGCCGCCACCGCCAGGGCGATCAGCCCGCCCACGAGCGCGTCGACGAAGCGGTCCAGCCCTTCCGTGCCGCCCGGCGGCAACAGCACCGTGACGAGGACGGCCGAGGAGGCGGCCTGCCGGGCGATCATCGCGCCCCCGTCGAGGAACACCGCCACCGACATGGCCAGGCCGACCACCAGGGCCAGCTGCCAGGGCCCGGAACCGATCACCGAGATGAGCAGGTCACCGATCAGGATGCCGACGCTGACCCCAGCGACGAGTTCCACCACCCGCCGCATCCGCTGGTCGAGCGACGCGCCCAGGCAGATCACCGCCGAGATGGGCGCGAAGAACGGGCTCGTGTGTCCGATGACGCTGGAGGCGACCCACCAGGCCAGCGCCGCCGCCACCGCGCACTGCACGATCGGGATACCGCTGCGCAGCAGTCG
>NZ_AGVX02000662.1 GCF_000239155.1 Actinoalloteichus spitiensis RMV-1378 | reverse complement strand
CAAGAGCGGGCTCCTCGTCGCCATCTTCGACAGGCTCATCGAACAGGTGCACCTGGCCCGGCGGGGCTCGGTCACCCCGCCGTCATCCGCGACCGGCACCCCGTGCGCGGCTCGCGTGATGTCGCTCCTGACACCGTTCCTCGACCTCTTCACCAACCGCCCAGAGCTCGCCAGGGCGTACGCCTCGATCCTCGTCGCCGGGAACCACTCCTCCACCGTCTTCACCGAACTGTCCACGACGCTGGTGGACGAGATCCGTGACGTGCTCGACGAGGGCGGCTACCCGGGAACGCGCGACCCCACCTCGCTGGCGACCGCGATCTACTTCGCCTACATCGGATCGCTGTTCGGCTGGGCGGCCGGTTCCGACGACGAGGCCACCACGATCAGTGATCGTCTGCACGACACCATCACCACGATCTGCTCCAGTGAGGAACGCTCAACATGACACTCGTCCCCGCCCTCTGGTGGCTCCCGGCGGCGCTTGCCTCGGTGCTCCTCCTGGACGCGGCGCTCTCGATCCGACCGCCGAAGTTCATCCGCGACTGCCTCGACGGGGTGGGCTTCCCCCGGGAGTGGTGGTGGACCCTCATCGTCATCAAGGCACTGGCGAGCGCGGGACTCATCGTCGGCATCTGGGTTCCCGGAGTCGGGGCCACCGCGAACGCCGGAGTCGTGGCCTACTTCCTGTGCGCCTCGTACGCGCACGTCCGAGCACGTTTCCTCCGACAGGAGTTCTGGGTCAACTGCCTGGGGCTGCTCGCCTTCTCCGTGGCGGTGTTCGTGTTCTCGTACCTGGTCTAGCCGCCACGAGCACCGCCGGGGTCACGCGGCGCTCCGCTGCGGACCAGCGTGCGGAGGGCACAGCCCCCAGGTCCAGCACGGTGGGGCCTGTCGGCCCGGTGACCGGTGGCCCCGCCGCTCGAGCGCCGGAGCAGCCGGCGGTGGGCGTTGGCCCCTCGCGGCCGGGGGCGCCCATCCCCGCCCCGGACCCGGCGACCGGGACCGAGGGGCGAACCCGCGACGAGAACGCCCTGATCGGGTTCTCCCAGCGGCGTTGTCGGCACCGGGCC
>NZ_AGVX02000663.1 GCF_000239155.1 Actinoalloteichus spitiensis RMV-1378 | reverse complement strand
GGGGACCACCGTCAGCCGGCCCGCGCCTCGTCGACCAGTTCCCGCACGGCGGCGGCCACCCTGGCGTTCCCGGCGGGCGTGACCGTCACCCACTCCGCCCCGGAGGGGGTGCGGCGGCGCAGCTGGAGGTAGCGCCCGCCGGGCGTGTCGTGGAACGCCACGAGCCGGCCAGCGCCCTGTCGTCGTCCGGGACCACCCGTCGGGATCGCGGCGCCGAAGTGCCCGCCGCCGAACGCTCCGTCGACCATCGCGGCCAACGCCCGCGCCTGTCCCGGTGGTTCACCCTCCGCGACGAGGCGGCGAGCCAGCGCTCCGGCGTCGGTGGCCCGCCTGTTCGCCACCTCGAGGACCTCCGAACGGAGGCTCACCGATTCGCCAGGCCCGGCATGCCGGTCACCCGCGAGGCCCACGAGCTGGTCGGCGAGTTCCCAGGCCGGGGCCGCCCACAGCCGCACCTCGTCGCCCCGCCGCACCGCCACGACGCCCTGTCGCCCCCTCGCGGCACCGATGGCGCGCACCCGGCGGTGCGCCACCCGGATCCCCCCGTGCAGGCCCCAGCCGGGTTGGGCGAGCAGCCCGAGTGAGGACTCCAGGTCGGAGTGCGGCGCGCCGTCCCGGGCCAACCCCCGCCCGGCCAGGCCCGACAGGACCGCCCGCACGATCTGCCGCCGCTCCTCCCAGGTCTTCCCCGGGCTCGGCACCTGGAGGTGCGCGGGGGTCGCGTTGAGGCCGAGCACCTCCCAGCACACGTCGAACTCGATCAGCGAGAGGGTGACCTGCGCGCTGCCGGTGGAGATCGGAGCGTTCACCGTCCGGCACCCCGCGAGTCCCTCGCTGAGGACCGCGACCAACGGGAACGGGGCGAGCCGGTCGGACGAGACGCCAGGCGGCCCACCACGGGACGGGTCGAGCGGGACGCGACACCTCGACCGGGACCAGGGACGTACTCGCCTTCCGCCACCATCGTCGTCCTCCGTGGTTCGGAAACCCCTCCGCACCATACCGACGAGGAGAACCACCGAAAACAGCCGTGATTGTTCCGTTATTCACGGTAAAACCGTGGTCCCGGTCGGGCATCCACGAATTCCACACTCCGGGAAATGGTCGGAACTCCACTGCAGACCCGCGGTCGGGCGCAGGCGGAACCGCCCCCGGTCGTCCGTCGCGCGCTTTCCGGTTCCACCCGGACCTCCGGCGGAACGCCGCCGCCCCGGGCGCGGAGGTGGGTGCCGGTGTCCCGCCGTGGGACCGGTCAGGGAGCACGGCTCCCACAGCGGCAGGCCCTCCCGCCGGCCGCCGCACCGCCCCTCCTTGGCCGCTCTCCTAACGGAGACCCATCAGGTCAAGGGCC
The DNA here is from genome assembly GCF_000239155.1 of Actinoalloteichus spitiensis RMV-1378. Taxonomy (GTDB): domain Bacteria; phylum Actinomycetota; class Actinomycetes; order Mycobacteriales; family Pseudonocardiaceae; genus Actinoalloteichus_B; species Actinoalloteichus_B spitiensis. Next base: position 1,586 of record NZ_AGVX02000663.1, on the reverse strand, counting down.
AGATGGGGGTAGAACAAGCCGCTCACGGTCCCCTCCCCCGCTCCGCAGTCGCCGTCGGAGGTGCCCGGGTGCTTGATCCAGAGCAGCGCGTCCACGGGTTCGTCGCCGGTCCCGGGGCGGGGTGGTTCCCCGAGCCGCCGGTCCGGGGGGTTGCACCAGTCCCCGGTCGCTCCGGCGCCGTTGCGGCTCGTGTCGATCACGTAGTGCGCGTCGATGCCGTGATCCGAGGACAGCAGGGCGCGCACCTCCTCACCGAAGGCCACCGCCTCCTCCGTGCTGTTGTAATTCGACACGTTGACGGCGAAACCCCGCGCGTCCGCCACGCCGGCCGCCGCCAGGCGGGGCGCCATCTCCGAGGGCCGGTTGTGCCGGCCGTCCCCGCCGTCGAGGTAGACCCAGGTCCGGGGGGCGCGTGCCGCCATCTCCGCGACCACCTCGCGCAGCAGGTCGAGCCGCTCCTGACGGCGTCCCTCGGAGAGGCAGGGCAGGTGGATCAGGGAGTCGGGCTCGAGGACCAGCACGGCCGGGGTGTCGCCGAAGGACGGCACGAGCTCGTCGCGCACCCACTGCCGGTACTCCCGCGCGTTGGCCGCGCCACCCGAGGAATGGCCCCCGCAGTCGCGGTCGGGCACGTTGTACCCGACCACCACGGGCAGTTCACCCCGGGCGGCGGCCTGGGAGACGTAGCGGCTCACCTCCTCGCGGACCCCACCACCCCCGATCCACTTGGCGACCGGTTGGGAGGCGATGTCCCGGAGGAAGAGCGTCGCCCGTTCGTCGCCGGCGTTGGCACTGATCCACTTCCACGCCTCGGTGGCCGGATCCCCGTAGATGCCCGTGGTGGCCTCGAAGGGGTTCTCGCCGCCGGGGTCGACGTGCTCCTCGGAGTCGTCGTCGGCCGGCCCACCCGTGTCGCTCCCCGCCCCGCCAGGTGTCCCGTCCGACGTGGGTGGCCGGTCCCCGTCGGTGGCACCCGGTGCGCGGTCGTCCTGGTACCAGCTGGTCCAGTCCCAGAACCACAGGGGCCACCCCACCGGCAGCCATCCTGACCAGGGAGCGCGCAGTTCCGACCAGTGCACCGCGTCCTCGGGCCGGGACGGCTCGGCGGACGTCGCCGGTTCCGGGGTGCCGACCGCCGCCGTCCCGGAGGCCTCGGTCGCCGCCGCGAACGGCGCCGGCACCGCGAGGGTCACGCCGAGCAGTGCCGTGGACAACGTCGCCGTCCATCCCGCGTACCTGGTCACGATCGTCCCACCCGCCTCCCGTTCCACACGCCCTGTCCACACGATGGCAGCGCGCGCGGCGAACCGCAGTAGGTGACACCCGATGGAGCGCGGAGCCCCACCGAACGGCCGATCTGACCCCCCGGCTGACCGTGGTCGACGACCTGACCAGGTGTCACTCCTCAGCGCGGCGCGGGGCTGGGGGCGTCCAGCAGCCCACGGCAGCGCCGGTACTGGCGGAGCCCCCCGAGGGTGACGACCGCTCCGACGAGCACCACTCCCACCACGAGCTCGACCGCGACGGCGAGACCGGCGTGGCGCAGGGCGAGCAGCGCCAACAGCGCGAGCAGGCCGAGAACGACC
>NZ_AGVX02000664.1 GCF_000239155.1 Actinoalloteichus spitiensis RMV-1378 | reverse complement strand
GGGGGGTGCGGGGGTGGTGCGGGCGGGAGCGCAGCCAGTCGTGCACCCGGGCGGAGAGGCCGTCCAGGCCCAGGTTCGACCAGGAGAAGCACACCCACGGTGTGGTGTGGGACTCGCCGGGGGCGAGCCGCACCTCCCCGGGCCGCAGCAGTTCACCGCCGCCCAGCACGGCCGCGGCCTGCCCCGCCCGTTCGGGCAGTCGCTCCGCCAGGTGGGTCTGGTCGCCGCTCCAGGCGACGTGGACCCCCCACACCTCACCGTGCCGGAACCCGAACCCGGCCTGGCCGGCGACGAGCAGCAGGGGCGCGTCGTGCCCGGTCCGCCCCCGCCGGCTCTCCCGTGCCCAGGAACCCTCCACGAGGGGCCGCCGCTGAGGGCTGCGTTCCCGGCACCACCGGCCGGTCAGGTCGAGCAGTTCGGTCGCCTCGTCCGGCAGGGGGAGAACGCTGACGAGCCCTCCCACCGTCCACGCCCCGGCGCCGGTGTTGGTCACCCGCTGCCGGATCCGGACCAGACCACTGGTCTCCATCCGCAGCGTGACGGCGATGGCCAGCCCGCAACGCTCGTCGGAGGCCGTGATCGCGAGTTCCCCGCCGGCGTCGGCCGGTGCGCAGTCCGGGGAGCGGTGGAGGTCGATCCCGTGGACCGTCCACCGGGGATGCGTGACCGCGCCGTCGCGGTGCCCGGCGAGCGCGGGCCGCCCGGACCACCCGTCGGCCTCGCCGGCCAGCAACGGGAACCAGCGGGGGAAGTCCACCGAACTGGGTGGCGTCGGTTGTTCGACTCCCGTTCGCAGCGCGGCGCCCAGTTCGGCGTCGACCTCACCGAGGTCGGCCCCCCAGTGCAGCACACGGGGGGTTCCCGAGGCCGGCACGTCGAGCACGAGCGCGGTTCCCGCCGCGCGGAGCGTGGTGATCCCGTCCGTCATGGTCCCGTTCGACTCCCCGGAATCAGTGGGCTGGCCCGTGCCGTGGTCGCGGGCGGCCCCGGACGACCAAGGCAACCACCGGACGGGAGGCGGGCACAAGGCGGCGACCGGGTGCGAGGGCAGCACCGTCCGCTCGCTGTCGCGGGGTCGTCCTCCGCTCGGAGGTCGGACCGGAGGGCCGGACGGCG
>NZ_AGVX02000665.1 GCF_000239155.1 Actinoalloteichus spitiensis RMV-1378 | reverse complement strand
CCGGCTGGACCGTCACCCTCCGACTCGGGGGCGGTCGCCGGCGGCTCGACCACCGGCGCCGCCGACTCGACGGCAGAGGCCTCCGCATCAACCGCAGATGCCTGCTGACCGACAACAGGCCCCTCCGACTCGAAAGCCGGAACCCCGGACTCAACAACCGCCGCCGACTCGACGGCAGAGACCCCCGCATCAACCGCAGGTACCTGCTGACCGACAACAGGCCCCTCCGACTGAACAGCCGCCTGCTGCCCAGCAAGGGAAGCCCCCTGCTCCCCCACCAGCGAAACCTCCGGAACGACCACCGGCGCCGCCGACTCGGCGGCAGGGGCCTCCGGATCGACCGCAGGTGCCTGCTGTTCGACGGCAGGCCCCTCCGGTTCCACAGCCGGCGACTCCGGCTCGTCAGGGGGAGATTTCTGCTCCACCGGCCCCTGCTGCTCAGCCGACTTCCGCTGCTCCACCGGCTTCTGCTGCTCGACCGGCGCCGCCTGCTCCACCGGCCCCTGCTGCTCAGCCGACTTCCGCTGCTCCACCGGCGCCGCCTGCTCCACCGGCTTCTGCTGCTCGACGGGCGGCTTCTTCTCGGTCGGCAGACCGAGTTCCTTGGCCTCGGCCTCGGTGAGCTCGAAGTACAGGCCCTGCCGGCCACGTACCGTCGTGGTCGTGGTGATGTCCACCGGGGAGACGAGGCGACGGTCCCACTGCCAGGGGAGGACACCGCGCCGCTTGTGGAAGCTGTTGACGATGTCGTAGTAGACGTCCGCGCGGTACCGGTAGAGCGTGACGTTCTCGTGAGTGCTCTTCTCACCCGAGACGTTCTCGTTCTTCTCGCTGTACGAACTGCCCGTCCGCCGAGTCAGGCCGGGGGTACCGCCGCCGCTGCCGCCGGCCGATCCGTTCGAGTTGGACCCCATCGCACCGGAGTTCGTCCCCTTGACCCGGCCTTCCGTGTGGCTGACCGAGGTCGAGTGCCCGCTGCTCGATGAGATCTCGCGCTTGACGGTGCGGGAACCGTCGAACTCGACTTCATACACCTTCGGCTTGATCTCGGTGGTGTGTTTCGCCGTCCGGTAACGGTTGCGGTTGACGACCTCGTGCGAGTAGGTCGTCTCCCCACTGAGGATCCGCGGGAGGTGTGCGGACAGCTGCCGCTCCGAGGCCAGGTCACGGATCTCCCGACGCTCAGCCGTGGCGTCCCCGTAGAGGCGCTCGGTGCGGTGCGACGGGTCGCCGCCCTTGTTCGGCGTGCGAACGGCGGAGTCGATGACGTGGTCGGCGAGCCCGTCAGTGGCGAGTCCACGCACACGCAGGGTGGTCGCCTTGCGGAGGACGTCGGTGTAGTTCTTCCCCGAAGGCTTCTCGTCCTTGGCGAGCCGTTCGAGCGCCGGCATCCGCTCCCTGGAGGAGGGGGCACCGCTCGACGTCGTGTTCCCCTGCGCCGAGCTCGTCTCCCCCTGCGCAGAGGTCGAGTTCGGTGGCGCTGTCGAGGAAGAGGAGGCGCCGTTCGACTTGCCCTCCGGCTGCTTCCCGTCGGACTTCGGCTGGCCCTCACTCGGCGTCGAGCCGGACTTGTCCCCGTCGGTCCGCTCCACCGGCAGCGTGTCGTCGTGGGGGACGAGCAGATCGACCTTTCCGGGAACCGTTCTCAGGTCCTCGGGCACGGTCAGCTGCCGGGTAGTGGGCTTGCGGTAGTTGTCGGAGTTCAGGACGTGCGGACTGTGGCCGCCGGAGATCTTGGACATGAACACGCTCGGCGTGTCGACCTGGTACACCTCGATCTCGTAGGTGAGCGGCACCCTGAACCGCTCGACCTTGGTCACCTCGACCTTGTCCCCGCGCTTGTCGACGGCCTCGTCGGTGCGCGACACGCTCTTGCTCTTGCTCCAGTTCCCACCGAACACTGGTCCACCCATCCCGGCGGGAGGTGGCCCTTCAGGCGGTGTCTCTCCGAACATGTAGCTGAGGCCGACAGCGGCCGACACGCCCGTGCCCTTGCCGCCACCCTTCTCGCTCGGAGTGGAGGTGGCCTGTTCGGACTGGTGTTTCCTTTCCTCCTGCCCGAGATGACTGATGTCCCTGCTCGGGTCCTCCCGCGCGATCACCCGGTACTCGTAGGTCCGGTCCTGGAAGACCATGGACCGGGTGTGGAGCACGCTCGCCTGCCCGGTGGCCATGCGCTCCACGGTGGCTCCGCCCCGGGACTCCGCTGTCAACTCGCTCGTACGGGCGAGCACCCCGATCGGGGGCGGGTTCTGGGAACTTTCCTTGACGAAGGGCGCGGCGCCGGGAGTGACCTTCGCGATCACCTTCTTGAGAGCGGCGTCGACGTCCTTCAGGCCCTCCGGAGACACCAGGGCGGTGTCGGCGCCCAGACCGGTACCAAGCGCGATGTAGGGCGGGAGCTTCCGGGTACCAGCGCCCGGGTTCTCCTTCCCGCTCTCCGTGGTCGCGGTGCTCCCGTCGGTCGTCCCGTCCTTCTCCGTGGAGGTCGAGGCCTTGTCGTCGGACTTCCCGGAGTTCCGGTCATCCTTCTCGGGGGTGTTCTCCGGAGTCGTGCCGGTGGTGTCGCCGGTGGTGCTTGCCGGAGCCTTCGTCGTCGACGTGGTGGCGTCCGTCGCGTCGGTGACGTGCTCGGCCGCCTGTTCGCCTCGCCGGTCCGTTCGCCCCTCCCCCACGGTCGTGCCCTGCTTCGCCGACTCGGTGGTGTCCGACGGCCCGGGCTGCTGGGCGTCGTGTCCCCCGTCGCTCGCCGTGTCGCTGCCGTCGCTCTGTTTCCTGGCTGAGCTGGCCTCGGTGCCCGTCGTGGTCTGCTCCGGGGACTCCGCTTCCTCGGTGCTCTTCTTCGTGCCGGTCGTGCCGCTCTCGGTGGTCTTCGCCGTGTCGTCCTTCGCGGTGCTGGGGGGCTCGGGAAGCTTCTTGTCCTGGCGCTGGGTTTCGGTGACGACGAACTCGAGCGCGTTGGGGAAGAGCACCGTGACGTTCTTCGTCGCCGGAGCCATCGGGTACCCGAAGAACTGCCGGCGGCCCCAGCCGTCCTGGTTCGGCTGCCCGAAGAGGTTCTGCCAGGCATGGGCGGAGACTGTCACCACGGCGTCGGCACGGTAGCGGTGGTACACCGTGCCCTTGACGCCCTCCACGGTGGTGACCTTCTTGGCGCCGTACCCCTTGCCCGCCGAGTGTTCACCCGACCAGGTCTTACCTGCGTTGCCAACGACCGGCGTGACCATCACGTTGACGTTCATCGTGGTGTCACTGCTGCTCCCGCTCGTCTGCTTGCGGGAGCTGTCCACCGTGGTTTGCTCGCTCGGGGTCAATCCGGGCGGGCTGTCCACGTAGGTCGCACCGTGCGCGCGCAACATGATGCCGCCGAACTCGGTGCGGTCGAGGATGACCCCTTCCTGCGTACCGTGCGGCAGCACCGCGCCCTCCCCCACCAGGCGGTCCTGGTTGGCGAACAACCATTCGGCGTCGACGACCATCGTGGTGTCGGTCTCGCTCGTCTTGGCCTTGACCTTTTCGCGCACATCCTGCTGCGCGGTCCTCAGCGCCTCGTTGATGGTGGTCAGGTCGGTGATGGGCCTGGTCACCAGGGCTCCGGTCAGGTCGATGCCGTCCTCGAGGCTGCTCTTCCCCAGGTCCGCGTCCTTGGGGTCGATGATCGGCTTGCCGGGCGAGGACTTCTCCACCGAGCGTTGCGGGTTGTCCTTGCCGTCCGTGGGTACCTGGAACTCCGGTACCTGGTGGCGAGCGACCACCGGGACGGAGAAGGCGGTCTTGTCGCTCTTGCTGTTGGACGGTTCCGTGATGGTGACGTTCAGCTGCCCGCCACGCTCGATCTCCCGGACGGGCCCCTTGTACTTGATCTTGTTCTGGACGCTGGTCGTGCTGGTCAGTCCGGAGCCGTGGTTGTGCTCGGAGCGGTACCTCGGGCCGAGGTGGAAGCCACCCAGGAATCGCGCGAGGTTGTGGTGCCCGCTCAGCCGGGAGCGGAAGCCGAACATGAACGAGGCGAACTGCGAGCCAGCGGTCTGGACCTTGGTGCCGATCCCGGCGCCCTGCCCCGGGGTAACGGTGATCTCACCTTCCTTGACCGACCGTTCCGAGTGGACCGCGTTCGTCGGGTCGGTGTCGGGAGTAGCGGTCAGGGCGACCTCGAACTCGCGCGATGCGACCCGGACCGTCGAGGTGAGCGGGGGACCTCCCGGAACGGCGATCCGGTGGTAGTCGCCTTCGATCCGCGACTGGCTGATGGCGGAGGTCAGGCTCCTGGTGATCTGCGCCCTGACGTGCTGGTCGACGTCGACGCCGTCCTTGGCCAGGCGCTGTTCGATGTCCGCGCGCGCCCTGTTCAGGGCCTGGTGGGCACCCTTGACCCGCTCGGTGTGGTTGAACAGGCTTGGTTCGGTAGCCGCCCTCAGCTCGGCCTGCCGCTCGACCCCGGGTCGCTTCGTGGTCGCTGCCCCGTCCTCGCTGGTGGACGAGGTGGCGTCGGTGGTGCCGGTGTTCTCACCAGTGGCGCCGGTGTCCACCCCGGTCGTACCACTGTTCTCACCACCGGCCCCGGTATCCACCGCGGTCGTACCACTGTCCTCACCACCGGCCCCGGTATCCACCGCGGTCGTACCACTGTCCTCACCGGTCCCCGGCTGGTTCTGCTGCGTGTCCCCGGTCTCGCCCCGATTCGAGCCGTCGTTGCGGCGCCCGTCAGTGCCGGAGGTGCGGTTGTCTCCCGTCGACTGGGCGGGAGCCCCGGTTTCCGCGCCGGTCTGACCCGTCTGGTTCGGCTGGGTGATGGGCGTCAGCGGGATGTCCGTGGACTGGTCGTTGTCCGTCATCGGGGTGTCCCGCCGAGCGCCGAAGAGCTTGCGTAACGGCAGGGGTACCGAAAGGCGGTCCCACCGGATGGCGTTGGCCTGCCGGCCCCCGTTCGCGGCCGGCGGGTTGGTGGCGGGGTTGTTCGTGCGGTCGGCCGTCGCCCTGTCGCTCGAGCCCTGGTGGCCGGTCTGACCGGTCGTCCTGGTGAGGGAGTTGCCGCTCGGGTGAGAAGCCGTGGTGGGTCCGCCCGCCCCGTCGACCGTGCTCGACTCCTCGGCCCCACCCGACTTGCCGGTGGCGGTCGACTGGTCCTTGAGCGCGTCGCCGAGCAGTTGCTCCACGGTGTCCGCCTCGGAGCTGCGGACCCGGACGTGCACGGTGCCCTTCCTGCCGTCGACGGTGAAGTCGACGTTCTCCACACCACGGAACCGGGTGGCGGTGACATTCGCGCTGAACTCGGCATCCAGGACGAAAAGGGTGGTGTCGGAATCGATCTTCGATTCGGTCTTGAACGCCTGGTTGTAGGCCAACGAGTCCGTCGTCTTGCGGGAGGCGCCGAATCCGACCGTGCCAACCCCACCCACGCTCATCTGCTGTCCGTGGCTCAGCTCCCCACCGGGACCATAACCCCGCACCTCGACTCCGAGCTCGAATCCACTGGACCGTCCCTGTTCGTTCGACTGGCTTCCGGTCACGGAGGCTTCGTGACCGAGGGCGGCTTCGCCGGCGTCGTGGCGCTGGAAGCCGCGGAACCTGGTGGTCGTGGTCGTGCTGACATCAGGCAGGACCTGGTGGTAAGTGCGTCGCCCCAAGGGCTGGGGAGTGGAGGTGGAGAGCCCGTGGACGAGAGCGTCCGGCCCGGCCTTCTCCAGGTGTGCCGAGTTGATCCGGCTCACCGCGTCCCGACGGATGGTGCCCTCGACGGGGACCGTGGCGGGCAGCTTGCGCATGACGTCCGCGCGGACCTGCCCCAGGCCCGAGACGAGGTCCACCGACACGATGTGGTCGAGCAGCGCTGGTGGCAGGGTCACGGCCGGTTTCGGCTCGGCCGGGTCGGGGTTCGTCCTGCCGTCCTGCGGGGACCGCCCATCCTTGTCGGTCCTGGCGTCCTTGTCCCTGTCGGCCTGGATGTCCTTGTCGTCCTTGGTGCTGGTGTCCTCGGTGGTTCGCGTGTCGCCGCTTCCCGAGTTCCCTGCGGTGGCCTGCTGGCCAGCGGGCGCTGGTCGGTCACTGGCGGTGGACGTTCCGCCCTCCCCGGTGGAGCCCGTGGAGGATCCCGAGGTTGAGGTCGTGCCGGACTCCCCGGGGCGGGCGTCGCGCAGTGCCATTTCCGAGTAGCTCAGGCGGACCTTGCCGGGGAGGCTGACCCCGGACTGCTTCGGCTTCCCGTTGCCCTCCACCTGGACCTCGGCTCGGAAGCGGACGTCGAACAGGGAGGCGTCGCCCTCCTTGGACACCGTCCGCGAAGAGGTTCCGACCCGCTGCTTGGAATCCTGTGTGGACCGGTCGGCGGTGCTCCTGAAGGTGGGCGCCACCATGATCGGGGCACCCGTCAGCATCTGGAGCAGGGTTGCCGCACGGAGGGTGAAGGGCATCAGGGTCCGGCTGCTCTGCGTGTTCTGGGAACGCTCCGAGGAGATCGACGTTCCCGGTGCCACCTCGTCCTTGGGCCCCTCGTCCTTCTTGTCCTTGGCTTCCTTGTCCTTGGCTTCCTTGTCCTTGGCTTCCTTGCCCTTGTCGGCCGTGATGTCCTTGTCCCCGGCGTCCTCCTGGGCGTTGTCCTTCTCGTTCGCCGTGGAACCGTCCTCGCGGCTCGACTCCGCCTTGTCGGTGGCCTGAGCCTCCGTGGTCGACTTCGTGGCGGGTTCGTCCGGGGACGGCAGTACTGATTCCGGCGTGAGCCGGACCCACACGTCGCGGACAGGGCCGTTGTTGCCCGTCTTGAACTGGAACAGGTGCCCGTCGGTCAGCAGGCGCAGCGCGCCCACCGTGCCCTCGCGGCGGACGAGGTCGTGCACCTGGGTGCGGAGCGTCGTCCCCTCGGCCGCGCTGAGCCCCAGCTTCTTGGGCTGGTCCCCGGCGGTGAGGGTGTCGAGAAGGGTGGTGAGCTGCTGCTTCGGAGCCGGCTGTTTCCCGGCCGACTTCCCGCCCTCGGCCGAGCTGTTCGAGGGCCGTGCGGAGTCCGAGTCCTGGTCCAGCTCGATCGACCGGACCTTGGCCTCCGGGCCGACGACTCCAGCGTCCTTGAGGTCCCGGGGCAGCAGGTCGCGTTGGGGCTTTGTCGGGGTCTCCTGCGAGACAGACCCGGCCACCGGCTCCGAACTCACAGCCGACCCATCACCGACCACCTGCGGGACGGAGTCGGTCAGCGGGTTGTCACCCTCAGGTTGGTTGTGCTGCCCACGAACTTCATCGAGCAGTTGCGAGATGTGCACGACTCGTTGGGGGAGGGAGACCGTCCCGAACGGGGAACTGGACGACTCCTCGGCGGAGCCCCGCAAAGGGTTCGGTCCCGACGGTGACCCGGTGGTGCCCGGTGCGGGCTGGCCCGCGTCGAACTCGGAGAAATCCTTGTTCGATTGAACGAGGGACGAGAGATCGGAGCTCACGACGCCGGCGGGGACGGTCTCGAACGGGTAACGCTGTGCCGAGCCCTCCTGTTGCCCTGGACCCCGGTTGGGATCAGCGCCGTCGGCGAGATCGGGACGACCGCTCGGGGTGACGCCCTCGTGGTCGGGCGTGACCGACCCGCCTTCCTGGACCGGGCGGTCCGCCCCGCCCCGGGCCTCGTCGGCTGTGGCCGAGTCCCGGTCGGAGACCCGGCTTCCGGAGTCGTCCACGGCGCCGGGCTCCGCCGGAGGCCGCTGGGACTCCACAGGCTGCTCAGGGTTCGTGGTCGCCTCGGGGCTGGTGAGCTCGGCGGTGGGACCGTGGTCGGCAGGTCGGACCGCGTCCGACCCGTCCGGCTGGACGCGCGTGGGCGGCTCCTGGTCCGCGACGACCTGGCTCGACGCCTCGGCTCCGCTTTCCGGGGTGCTCTCCGGCTCTCCTGGCTGCCGGGTGGGCGCACCGGTGCCCTCGACGTCCGCTGCCGCTCGCTCGACGCGGTCTGGCCCGAGATCGGGAGCGTCGGGCGCCGGCGCGCGTCCGTTGGACGGGGCCGACGGCAGTGCCGGCGGCGCGGAGGAGGCACGCTGGGTGGGGAGCGGTGCCCGTCGCGGTTCTCGTGCCTGGCGCTGCTCGATGGCGTCCGCGCGGTGTTCCGGGGTGGGGCCGCTGGCCCTGTCCTCCCCGGGTGGCGCGTGCCGTGCCACCCCGTCGGTCAGCGGCTTCGGCGACTCCGCGGTGTTCGCGCCGCGTGGGCTGGTGCCCGGGTTCGAGGCGTCGCCCTGGCTCGTGGTCGAGTTCGCCACGGGATCCTGGTTGCCCTGGGCGGTCTGCGGATCGGGTGCCGTCTGCTGGGGTGCCGGCCCTGGCGGCGGTGCGGGAGGCGCGGCGAGCTCGGTGCCGCCCAGACGCGGGCTGCCGGGCGGTGTGGCCTCGCGCGCGTTGTGCTCGAACCAGTCCCGCGCCTCCTGGGTGAGGGCGGCGCGGGGCCCCGGAGTGGGGTCGTGGTAGGCGGCGTAGGCCTCGGCAAACCACTCCATCGGGTCGGAGAACTGGTAGTTGGACACCGCGTGGTCCCGAGCGGAGGCCTGGTAGCTCACCCACTGGTTGTGCGGGCTCACCTGGTAGATGCGCCCGTCGACGGTGAGCCGGTCACCACCGCCGTCGTCGAGGGTCCAGGGCTGCCTCAGCGCGGCCCTGGCGAAGTCGACGGCCTGTTGGACCTTGGTACGAACTTCGGGCCCGTGATGGCCGTAGTCGTTGGTGAGGCGGCTCAGTTCCCCTGGGTCACGCCGTGCCCGTTCCGGGTCGAGGGCGGCGGTCAACGCATCGGAGAAGGTGGTCCGTCCCGACCTGTCGGTGAGTGCCCTCTCCTCGGGCGTCATCCCGATCTTGGTGACGACGGCGTCGACCACACTGGACAGTTCGTGACCGCCCTCACCGTCCACGTGCATGGCCCACCCGCCGAAGCGGTCCTCGTGGGCGTGGTTCTCCAACCAGTCGTGCGCGTTGTCGACGGAGTGGGCGACCTCGTGCCGGAGTGTCCACTCCACGAGGTTCCCGTGGGCCAGGACGTCGGACACCCCGGCCATGACGTGCCGTCGCTCGCCACCGATCCGCAGGGTGTCCCGGGTTCCCAGCCCCTCGTACTGGGAGAGGGGGCCGAGGTCCATCAGCCAGCGCTGCCAACCGATCCCCCGGTTCAGCCTGGTGTAGAGCCAGGAGGGCATTCCGCCGGGGTTCACGACCTCGATGCTGTTGGTGTCGAGGTTGTAGTGGCTCGCGCCGCTCCTGCTCTCCGACCGGACGATCGAGTCGAGGAACGGGTTGTCCCGGACGTGCAGGGGAGGTAGGCCCTCCAGCACGGTGTCGATCTTGTCGAGCATCGAGTGGCTGAAGTGCTTGCCGTCCGTACCCGGTGCGGGCCCGATCCTCGTGTGGTACTTGCGGGACAGCTCCCGCTCCCGCTCCTCGACGCCCTGCTCCCTACGGCTCCCAGGTGCGGGGGGCGCGTCGAGGTCGCGGGACGCGTCGTCCTCCGCGCGGGACCGGTCGGGGCCGCCACGGTCGCCCTGCCCGCCGGCGGAGTCCTCGGCGGCGGTGGTGCGGGAGGAGGGCGGCCCGGCGGACAGGTCGCCGACGTGCTGGTCGAGCACCTGCATGTAGCGGTCGGGGGTCTGGATTCCGGGCAGTTCCCGGATGGTGCCGTCCGTGTCGCGGTAGGTGGTGTCACCACCCATGAGGGTGCCGGTGATCGCCAGGCCGTCGGCGTCTCCGGAGGGGTTGTACTCGTCGGGCAGGCCGATCATGTGCCCGATCTCGTGGGCGTAGACCAGACCGGGTTGTCCCGGGCGCCAGTTGCGCTGGTCGTTCCTCCCGCTCTCGGTGATCCGCACCTCGTGGTGGGCGGGTTGGTCACCCACGGCTCGCTCGATCCGCACCCGGAGCTGGTCGCCGTTGGGCAGCCGCAGGTCGCGGGAGTTGAAGTAGTCGTCGACACCCTTGCTCGCCTCGGCCCAGACGGCGTCCGGGTCCGCCGTGGACCCCGGCTCCGGGTTGACGCGCACGACGACCCGGACCTCGGTGACGCCCTGGTCGCCGACCTGTGCCCGGCGCACGTCGAAGGCGGTGTGCTCCCCGAACGGTCGACCGGGGACGACTCGCCTGCGCGGCACCCCCTCGCTGGGCGGCACCAGGCCGCTGCGGCTGTCCTGGCTGGGCAGCTGGCGGTACCTCCGCCGTTCCACCCAGGGCGTCTCGTCCAGCTTCGCCCGCAGCTCGGGATCGAGCGGGGGGACTTCGCGACCAGGCCGCGCGGGAGAACCGTGGGGGCTCCCCGTGTCGCGGGTGTCCGGGCCGGGCCGGTTGTCAGTGGTGGTCGAGTCGTTGGGGTTCTGGCCCGGTTCGCGGGTGGCGGAGTCACCGTGGTCGCCGTCCGCCGGCAGCGGAGCACGTGGTGCGGGCGGACGGGTGCTCTGCGGACCGCCCCATTCGGCGTACTCGGCGCGCACGTCGTTGGGGAACGTCTCGCCGTACACGTGGGCGGTGAAGACCTCGGCGACGAACTCGAGGCCGTTGTTCGTCGCGTAGTGGCTCACGTTCGGCGCGCTCTGCGCCGTGATCGAGGTCGCCTGGGTGCCGCCCAGGCTGTGGTCCTGCACGCGCAACCACTGGGACGGGTCCTGCGCGGTGTGCAGGCCGTGCCCCAGCTCGTGCACGAAGGTCGCTTCGGCGATCGCCCTGCGGTAGGTGCCCGACTTGGGCTTGTGGTTGCCGGGGTACAGCGCCTGCAACCTGTGCTTGGCGTCGTACCGGTCGTCGGCGACGCGGTGCGCCACGCCGCGCAACCCGCTCTCCCCGGCCCCCCCGCGCACCAGGTCCTGGCCGTGGGACACGTCGTTGGTCCGGAAAGCGTTCGGGCCCAGCAGCAGGTGCCAGGACTGGGCGCCGGTCTCCGGGTCCCGCAGGTGCATCATCTGCGTCAGCACGCCCCGCGCGTCGGGGGGCGCCATCGTCACCGTCACCGGCCCGGGCAACCGGTACCCGGCGTGCGACACCTTGTCCAGCGCCCCTTGGAGGGCGTCCTTCTTCACCGGCCAGTCGGGGTCCCGGGTGGCGCGTTCCACCCGCACCGTGACTCCACCGTCCGAGGACGTCATGGTGTCCCAGGTCATCGTGCGGTCGGCCCTGACCTGTGCGAGCTGTTCGTCCAACGCCTCCTGTTGGACGCGGTAGATCGCCGCCGTCTCCTCGGGGGTGATCGTTGGGCGCGGCGGTGGTGCGGGCGGTGCCGCGAGCTCGGACTCGGTGCGGGGTCGCTGGGGTCCGTCGCTCGGGTTGGCCGTCTCGGCACGGCGGTCGGGGGTGGCTGACGGGTCCCGTCCCGCAGGCGGGGCGGAGCCGTCCTTCGTGGCGGCGGCCGTGGGCGGTACGAGGACGGGTGTCGGGCCCGGCTGTTCGGTGTCGCCCCGTCCGGAAACGGGGCGTGTGGCAGGCGGCGGCGGTGTCGCGCCCTCGGCACGCCTGTCCGGCGGTTGGACGGGCATGGTCTCCGACCTGCCGCCCGGGTCGGGGCGGGTCGGTTGGGAACCGCTCGCCGGCGGCCGGTTGCTCTCGGACGACGGGGTGGGTCGTCCGGGGTCGTCGGGGCGGGGAGTGGGCGGTGGAGTGCCCGGGCCCTGGTTCGCCCCCGAGGTCGGCGGCGCACCCGGGGTGGCCGCGTTGGCGGTCGGCGCGGTC
>NZ_AGVX02000666.1 GCF_000239155.1 Actinoalloteichus spitiensis RMV-1378 | reverse complement strand
GGATGAGGTACCGGTCGGCCGGACCGTGCCGTTGCGGCCCGGGGCGGTCGTGCGGGCGGCACGGACCGGCGGGCCGTGCGGCAGGACGCGGCGCGGGTTCATGCCGGTGGAATCGAGGTGACCGGGTGAGCACCGGTCGGGTAGCGTGCGGGCCATGGCGAGTCCCGAGTCGGACGAGGTGGGGGCTGTCGGTCACCCCGTCAGCCCCGTGGAGCACTGAGCTCTGATCCCTGCCGTCGCGCCGCGATCCGCGGTGCGCCGAGTCCACCCGGGACTGACCGAGGTGACGAGATGACCCTCCTCCCTCCTCCTCATCTCGGAGCCACTCGATGCCTCTCCCGCTGTACCTGCTCGCCCTGGGTGTCTTCGCCATGGGCACGTCGGAGTTCATGCTCGCGGGTCTCCTGCCGGACATCGCCTCGGATCTTGGCGTCACCGTCGGGACGGCGGGCACCCTCATCTCGGCCTTCGCGATCGGAATGATCACCGGCGCTCCGCTGGTGGCCGCGCTGGCCCGTGGCTGGCCGAGGCGCGGCAGCCTCCTCGGGTTCACCGCGGCGTTCGCGGCGGCTCACGTGGTGGGCGCCGTCACCACGAGCTTCCCGGTGCTGTTCGCCACCCGGGTCGTTGCGGCACTGGCGAACGCCGGCTTCCTCGCCGTGGCCCTGACGGCGGCTG
>NZ_AGVX02000667.1 GCF_000239155.1 Actinoalloteichus spitiensis RMV-1378 | reverse complement strand
CGCGCCCGGCGGGAGCGCTGGCCCTCCCCCATCGCCGCCGCCGGCGCGAAAACACCTGACGGCAGCGGAGAACGGGCCGCGAGGCGCGACCGTCGCGGGCCGGTGCGGACGGCACACCGGCCGCGAGCCGCCAACGCCCCGCGGCCCGTGACGCACGGTGGGCTCAGGCGCGCGGAGTGACCCCGCGCATGACATCCCCACCGCGATCCAGGTCGTGCAGGAATCTGATGAACCACCTCTTGAAAGCACGCATCGCCGTCACACCCCAATCCTTGTGTAATACCGTCAGTGAGCGGAAAGCCCCGGTGGCTCCCGCAGGACCGGGATGGGTGCCGAACGCATCAACAACCAGCCCACCCGTGGGTCGCCGCAGCCCCCCTTCGTATTACAGGGTTCCGGGAATTTTTCATCCCGTCTTCTCCCCCGTCTCCTCGTGATACCGGCCGGCGGGGTTCCAGAGCAGGTACGCGGAGGCCGACGTCTCCTCGACCGCCCGAATCTGGGCACGCACCTCGTCCGGTCCGAAGTCGGTCCCCACCGAGAAGTCCTGGAGCCACGGCACGACCTGCGCCCCCGAGCCGTCCAGCAACCGGACGACGTCGGCGAGCGCCCGCCGGGTGATCTCGTAGGGCTGCGACTCGGGTCGCGCGATCCCGTACTCCCCCGGCCCCCAGCTCGAGGGGAACAGGATCGGCGCGACGAAGTCGACCTGGCCGCCGATCGCGGGGATGTCCTGGGCCACCTCGGTGGGGCGGGTGGCCGCCACCCCGTGCACGGCGGCTCCCACGTACGCGCCGTAGGGCCGCACGGCGTTCCTGGCGTCGCGGAGGAACTCGGCCACCTCCTGCTCCGGAGCCCCCTCGAGCCCCGGGAACCACAGGAGGTCGGGTGCGCCGTGCGGCCGGCGCACCTCGTCGAACACGACGTCGTCGAACCCGAGCTCGACGGCCTCCACGGCGAGGTCGATGTTGTACTGCCGCACCTCGGCGTTCGCGAAGTTGGTGAACACCGGGCCGCCGTACCCGGCTCCCCAGGCCGCCCCGTCCCGGGAACGCACCACCCGGTCCGGTTCCCCGCGCTCCCAGGACCAGCCGGCGAGCACCGGGTCGCGGAACGCCACGATCCTCCCCGCCACACGGACGCCGGCCGCGCGCAGCAGGTCCAGGGTGCTGGCGACGTCGTACCGTTCCCGCACGGCGCCGATCTCCCGGGCGAGGGGGACGTCCGTCGCGTGGGCCACCCACCCGTGCTCGTCCTTCACGTCCAGCTGGACGGTGTCGATCCGCCCTTCCTCCGCCAGGCGCAGGATCTCCGCGCGAACCGGGGCGCGGGCCCAGGCCTCGGCTCCGACGTGCACCGCCCGGCCCGCCGGGTACCGCACGTCCACCACGATCCGCCGTTCGGTGGTGACACCGGTGGCGGCCCGTGCGACGACCTCGATGGCGGGGGGTGGGGTGGGGAAATCGACGGAGAAGGTCCCGTCTGCCGCCACCGCGACCGGTACCCGCTGCACGGTGAGCGAGGTGGCGCCGGTGACCCTGCCGGTAAGGGTGAACGGTTCGGAGGGGCCACTGACCTCGACCGGCTCCGGAACGCTGATCACCGGCCGCGCAACCGGCAGGAACGGGAAGACGGGGACCGGCATGGCCGTCAGCGCCGCCGCGTCGACCACGGTCGGCGGGCCGCTCCCCACCCCGCGGCCGGACTCCTCGAGATCGTCCGCCGACGGACGGTGCGGCCCGTCGCCCCACGGCCAGTCGGGTGGGAGCTCCGGGCTCCCCGTCCAGGCGGGCCCCCCGTTCTCGGCCCCGGCCGCGTTCTGGTCGCCAGGTCCGGTGTCCCCGTCCAGCTCTGGAGGCGCCGGGAGTTCGAGGCTGGGGAGCGGCGCCGCAGGAACCGCCAGCGGGGCGACGTGCGGGCCGTGGAGGATCGTGCGGGCGGGCGACGTGTGCGCGGCGGCCGTTCCCGGGGCGGTGACCGTCCCCGTGAGCACGACCGGAACCAGGACCGCGACGAGCCCCACCCGCGCGGCCCTGCCCCAGCGCCCCCACCCGGTGGCGTGACCCCTGCCGGGGGAAGCAGTGCGACGACGAAACATGACGACCCCGCTGCCGACAGTGACCGGACGATGCCGAGGCTAACCGGAGTGGATTCGATGCGCAGGGCGGAAGTAATGGCTTCTGATCTGCGACTTCGGCGCGAGGGTCGAGCCCGGGAGCCGAGTCGACGCCCCAGTCGGCAGCAGGCCGGAACGGCACGGCACGACGGCACCGGACCGACCGGCCGATCACCACTGGTGATCAATAGTCGCGTGGATCACCAGGTCCCCCCGTTGTCAATCACTCAGAAGAGAGCCTCATTACTTCACTGCCCGGGTTCACGACGCCACACTCCGAACAGGCCCGCTGGTCGTGGTGGTGCCACCGGGCGCGACGACCCGCCGAGCGAGCCCCGCGCCGCGCCCGACCGCACACCCGGACCAGGGGCGAAAGCCGCAGGAGAGTTGCATCCCGCCTGCGGCTGCGGGAGTCTTCGACTGTGAGTGAGGAAACCATCCGACTCGACCTTGACGACGCGGGCGTGGCCACCGGACTTCCGCGTCCGTTTGACACCAGGGACCAGGTTCAGGGAGTTCCCTACCGTCCGGTGCAGTTCCGCGACGACGATCTGCCCTCGGCACTGGAACGGTCCGCGGCCTGGCTGCGGCAGACCCAGGAGTGGCTGGGCGAACCGGTGGACGTCATCGCCGTCCACCTCGACTACGACGACAGCGAGGGCGCGCCGTACTACGACCTCAAGTTGTTGTGCAACGAGGAGGACCTGGCGGGTGCGCCACTAGCCCTCCGGACCAGAGAACAGCGACCGAGCAACTAGGCGGCCGGCGGAGAAGCAGGAGCCGGGGCGGATCGACCGCCCCGGCTCCGTCCGTGTCCGGGTCCGTTCCGTCTCAGGACGCCGGTGCGGCGCTCACTCCCACTCGACGGTGGCCGGTGGCTTGCTGCTGATGTCGTACACCACCCGGTTGACCCCGGGCACCTCGTTCACGATCCGGTTGCTGACCCTGGCGAGGAAGTCGTAGGGCAGCCGGGACCAGTCAGCCGTCATCCAGTCCTCGGTGTCGACGGCGCGCAGCGCGACGACGTCCTCGTAGGTGCGGAAATCGCCCAGCACGCCGACGCTCTTGTCCGAGGTGAGCACCACAAGGGCCTGCGCCGTCCGCTGGTAGAGCCCCGCCGCCCGCAGCTCGGAGATGAAGATCTCGTCGGACCGGCGCAGCCGCTCCAACCGCTCGGGGGTGACGGCGCCGGTCATCCGGACCGCCAGGCCGGGCCCCGGGAAGGGGTGCCGGTCAACGATCTGCTCGGGGAGGCCGAGGACCCGCCCGGCGGCGCGCACCTCGTCCTTGAAGAGGAAGGACAGCGGGTCCAGCAGTTCCAGCTTCATCGTGTCCGGGAGGCCGCCCACGTTGTGGTGCGTCTTGATCTTGGTGGCGGCGGCCGAGTGCCGACCCGAGTCGCCGGCGCTCTCGATGACGTCCGGGTAGGTGGTGCCCTGGATGAAGTAGTCGGCGCCCTCGAGGCTGGGGGCGACCTCCTCGAAGACCTCCATGAAGCAGCGCCCGATCCGCCGGCGCTTCTCCTCCGGGTCGGTGACCCCGTCGAGCGCCTCGAGGAACTTCTGGGAGGCGTCGACCTTGAGCACCTTCATGTCGAGGTGCTCGGCGAACACCGCCATGCACTGGTCGGCCTCGTCCTGCCTGAGCAGGCCGTTGTCCACGAAGACGCACGTCAGCTGGTCACCCACGGCGCGGGCGGCCAGTGCCGCCGCCACGCCGGAGTCCACACCGCCCGAGAGGGCGCAGATCGCCCGCCGGTCGCCGATCCGCTCCCGCAACCACTCCACGGTCTCGTCGACGAAGGACGTGGTGGACCACTGCTCGACGCAGCCGCAGATGCGCCGGACGAAGTTCTCCAGGATGGTGCGGCCGAGCGGGGTGTGGGCCACCTCAGGGTGGAACTGCACGCCCCAGTAACGCGCGCCGTCGCTCATCGCGGCGATCAGCCCGCCCTCGCTGCGGGCGACCACCCGGTGGCCCGGCGGGGGTTCGAGGATGTGGTCGGTGTGGCTCATCCACACCTCGAGCGACTCGCCGATCCCCTCGAAGAGGAGGTTGTCCTCGAGGACCTTGACCGTCGAGCGGCCGAACTCACGCCGCTCCGCCGCCTCGACCCGACCGTCCTGGTGGTAGGCGATCAGCTGCGCTCCGTAGCAGATGCCGAGAACCGGCACGCCGGCCGACCGGACCGCCTCGCTCAGGCCGGGAGCACCGGCGTCGTACACGCTCTGCGGCCCGCCGGAGAGGATGATTCCCTTGGGGGCCAGCTCGGCGATACGCTCCTTGGAGCTGTCCGCCGGCAGCAGCTCGCAGTACACGCCCAGTTCGCGCAGACGGCGCGCGATCAACAGGCTGTACTGCGACCCGAAGTCGAGGACGACGACGGCCTCGTTCACTGAGGCGGACGGGCGGTTGTAGGCCAGCGACCGCTGGGCACCAAGACCCGATTGCATTCCAACTCCTGCTACTCGGCAAACCCGCTAACGGCCCTGCTCCTGAACCGGTGGCCACGGTAGCACTCCGCAGTGGGCCGTCCGGCGGGGTGAGCGGGTCCACTCCGCCCCGCCACACCGACGACCCTGGTCCCCTTTTCTCCAGGGCACGGGGCGGCTGGCCCGACCTCCCGCCGCGTTCGACGGCCACCGGCGTGACGAGCGGGTGAGGCAGGTTACCGCCCGCGAACGGTCACCCACCGCTCCGGGTGCACCGCTCCCGACCCGCGCCCCACCTCGACGACCTCGCGCCGCCCCGCCCCCCGCGTGCCGGCGGAGCTCAGAGCAGACCGAGCAGGAACCCACCGCCGACGACGAGCGCCGCGATGTTGATGAGGAAGAACATGGCGATCCACAGCAACGGGCCCGCTCCGGTGAGCCGGGCGAGTTGGTGCGCATCGGAGTCGCGGGTGTCCGCGCGGTTGCGCATCCTCCCGAGCTCCCGCACGGGACGCACCCCGGCGAACAGCAGGAACCAGGCGAACAGGAGGCCGAACGCCTCCTGGACCTCGACGGCGGCGAACCAGGCGACCAGGAAGATCACCGCCCCCGTCAGCAGTACCGACAACACGCCGAAGGGGTTGCGGATGGCGAGCAGCATCGCTGCCAACACGACGACGGACCCGATCAGCAGCCCCCGGGTCATCCCGTTGGTGACGAGGTAGGCGGCGAGCAGACCCAGCAGCGACGGGGCCGGGTACCCGGCCACGAGGGTGGCGATCATGCCCGGCCCTCGCGGTCGTCCCACCGACACCGTCACGCCCGACGTGTCGGAGTGCAACCGGATCCCCGCGAGCCGTCGTCCCGTCAGCAGCGCCACGATCGCGTGACCACCCTCGTGGACGATGGTCACGACGTTGCGCAGGAGCCGCCAGCTCCCCCGGTGCAGGACACTGGCCAACGCGACCAGTCCGGCGGCGGCGACGAGCGCCATCCCGGATTCGACGGTTCGCTCGAGAAGTAGGTCCACCGACGCTCCAGCTTCCACATGCGGCATCCGCGCTCCCCAACCGGAGCCGTCCCAAGATTCCACACGTCGCCCGACCGAGGACCGGAGGCCGGGGGAAGGGAGGAACGGGGCGTGCGCGGCGCACGACCCGAGGGGGACCGGCCGGAGCTGGCTGGGAGGCGGCCCGCCGCGCAGGCTTCGGGGAGCGGCTCGTTCGAGGGACACCGGCTCGTTCCC
>NZ_AGVX02000668.1 GCF_000239155.1 Actinoalloteichus spitiensis RMV-1378 | reverse complement strand
CACCGCGCCAGGCCTCCCACCCTGGCGCGGCGTCGCCGTCCGGCCTCCGAGGGCCGCCGCCACTCCGTCCGCCCCACCCGGGCATCAACGGCGCGGTGCGCCGCGCCTTCCGGGTGCCGGCTGGACACGTCGGCCCCACGGGACCCTGGTCCTGGCGTAGGAGACCGCCAGCACGGCGACCAGCACGAGGGCGCCCCCGTCGGTGACCACGGTCGGGACCAGCCCCAGCGGTCCGTACAGCTGGAAGGCGGCCTCCAACGACTCGACCGGCACGAGTACGACGCCGGCGGCCTGCCCCAGGTTCACCACCACCACGAACCAGAACAGCCACGCCCGGTCCAGCCAGTGGGCCAGCACTCCCACCGCGTTGCCGAGGACGAACAGCGTTCCCACCAGTTGGAGGCCGGACAGGAAACCCGCGGCGTCCGCCGAGGCCCGTTCGGGGGTCGCCCCGGCCAGCACCATCGTCCGCACCATCAGGTCCACGTCCAGCAGGACGAAGTTGTGCAGGCCGGTGCCGATGGTGAAGACCAGGCAGGCCCACGCCGTGACGGCTCGCAGCCGGGGGTCGCGCACCGCGCCGGACCCCCGTGGCCGCGTCTCCGCCGGTTCCCGTGTCATCCCGTTCCCCCTCCGGTGGTCGTGGTGGCGGAGTCGAGTCTCGTCGTCGGCGTTCCACCGGACGTCCACCGCCGGGACGGTTCAAGGGACCTCCCCGGGGAGGTTGGCGCGGTCCGGCGTCGTCACCCGTACTCCCCTCGGAGTAGGGGCGGGCACCTCGTCCGAGGGACGCGCCGCGGATCACCTCGGCCCTATGCTCGGCCGGTGATCCGGAGCGGGTGGACGACTGACGTGGTGCTGGCCGTCGCCCTGACCTGCGCGGTCGCGGTGGGCACCGAGATCCTGTGGCGGACCGGTCCGCAGGGCGAACGGCCGGATCTGATCGCGTTCGTCCTCCTGGCGGTGCCCGCCCTGTCCCTCGCCTGGCGTCGTCGGGCGCCGGTCCTCGTGACCGCCGTGACCTGCCTCTGCGCCGCCGGCTACTTCTGGGGCGGCTACCCGCCCCTGTTCGCCGCCGCTCCGGTGCTCGTGGCGGTCCACACGGCGGTGGGGCTCGGTCACCGCGAGGTCGGGTGGGCGGCGGCGTCCGCCCTCGCGGGCTCCGTGTTCGTCGTGGAGGTCGTCGTCGCCGACCAGGTAGCCACCGGATCCCTGTGGATGACCGGCTACCTGCTCGCCGCGATCACCAGCGGGGAGCTTGTCCGCCACCACCGCGCCCACCTCGCGGAGGTCGAGCTGCGGCGGGCGGAGGCCGAACGCACCCGGGAGGAGACCGCCGTCCGGCGGGCCGACGAGGAGAGGTTGTGGATCGCGGCGGAACTCCACGACACGCTCACCCACAGCATCTCGGTCATCGGTGTCCAGGCGGGGATGGCGAGCCACCTGCTCGACAAGGAGCCCGAGCGGACCCGGGACGCGTTGCGCGCCGTCAGGGAGGCGAGTCAGGACGCGATGCGAGAACTGCGCGCGACCCTGGGGGTGCTCCGGCACACCGAGCCAGGCCAGGACACCCCCGGACTGCGGCGCCTGCCGGCGCTGGTCGCCCGGGCCCGGACGGCCGGCCTCGCCGTCACCACCAGGGTGACCGGTAGTCCCGTTCCCCTCGACGGCGAGGTGGACCGCGCCGCCTACCGCATCGTGCAGGAGGCGCTGACCAACGTCCTCCGGCACGCGGGCCCGGCCGCCGTGGAGGTCACCCTGGACTGGCGGCCGCCCCTGCTGCGACTGTCCGTCGTGGACGACGGCAGTGGTGGGGGCGGAGGGCGGGACGGCACGGGGGT
>NZ_AGVX02000669.1 GCF_000239155.1 Actinoalloteichus spitiensis RMV-1378 | reverse complement strand
GGTCGGGGTCACCGACGACTTCTTCCACCTCGGAGGGAACTCCGTTCTCAGCCTCCGTGTCGTCGCGCGCATCCGGGAGGCCTTCGACGTGGATCCGACCGCACGAGCACTCTTCGACCACCCAACCGTCGCGGGTCTCGCCGACACCGTCGAGGAACTGGTCATCGCCGAGATCGAGAACTCGCTGGAGTTCGACGGCGGGGACATGCCGCGCGACTGACCGCCACCCCGTACCGACCGGACGGTGTCCGAGCGGCGCGCCGGCCCGTCCGCGTCCCGCCGTGCCTGCCAAAATTGATCTCTGAGGGGATTCCATGAACACGCCGTCGTCACGCGAGGACCGCATCCGCTCCCTGCCGGAGCACGTGCGGGAACGGCTTCGCAGCCGACTGGCTGGGCGTGCGCGTCCGCGGAACCAGATCGTTCCGGCGCCACGTGACCGGGACCTTCCCCTGTCCTCGGCGCAACAGCGGCTGTGGTTCCTGAACGAGTTGGAACGGGGGAGTCCCGAGTACAACTCGGGACTGGTCCTGCGACTGCGCGGTTCCCTGGACGTCGATTCCCTCCGCGTCGCCCTCACCCGTGTCGTGGCCCGGCACGAGGCTCTGCGGACCACCTTCGACACCCTCGACGGCGAGGGTGTCCAGCGCATCCAGCCGGCGGCCGATGTCCCGTTGGTCGTCCACGAGCTGCTCGCCGGGCTCGACCACGGTGATGGGGCCAGCCGGGGGACCCATCACGAGGGGCAGGGAGGTACCGCGCCCGAACTGGACCGGCTGCTGCGTGGGGAGCTCGCCCGTCCGTTCGACCTCGGCAACGGGCCACTCCTCAGAGCAACGCTCGTGCGCGAGGCGCCGGAGGACCACGTCCTGCTGGTGGCGATGCACCACATCGTCACCGACGGTGCCTCCACGGAGATCCTGACGAGGGAACTGGCGGCCTTCTACGAGGAGGCGACGGGTGGGCCACGGGCGGATCTGCCCGAACTTCCCGTCCAGTACGCGGACTACGCGGTGTGGCAGCGGGAGCAACTGTCCGGGCAGGCACTCGAGAGTCAACTCGACTACTGGCGCCGGCACCTCGCGGATGTCACTCCGCTGGAGCTTCCCACCGATCGCCCACGTCCCTCGATCCGCGGCTCGGCCGGAGCACTGCACTCCTTCTCGGTCCCGGCCGACCTCACCGCCGCGCTCGGTTCCCTCGGTCGTGCGCGGGGAACGAGCCTGTTCATGACGTTGACGGCGATCACCAAGTTGCTGTTCGCCCGGTACAGCGGGCAGAGGGACATCGCCCTGGGCACGGCGACGTCCGGTCGGGAACGGGCAGAGCTCGAGGGACTGGTCGGGTTCTTCGTCAACACGGTCGTCCTGCGGTCTCGGCTCAACGACGACCGTTCCTTCGCGGAGTTCCTGGACGAGGTCAGGGAGGACGTACTCCGAGCCTTCGCGAATCAGGAGGTTCCGTTCGCGAGGCTGGTGGAGGAGCTCGCACCGGAGCGGGACCAGAGTCGTACCCCCTTGGTGCAGGCGATGGTGGTGCTGCAGAACGCGGCTCCTCCCTTTGACGGGACCTCGGGCGGTGTACGTTTCGAGGAGGTGCCCGTACCCAGGGACGTGTCCGCTTTCGAGTTGACCCTCCAGTTCCAGGAGCAGGCCGGCGGTGTGCTGGCTGGTGCGGTGGAGTTCAACACCGACCTGTTC
>NZ_AGVX02000670.1 GCF_000239155.1 Actinoalloteichus spitiensis RMV-1378 | reverse complement strand
CGTCCGGGCCGCGACCGTGCTCGGACGACGCTGAACCGGCGGGCGGGCCCCGTCCGGTGCCCCGGACGAGCGGGACCGACGCCCGGCGGGTGATCCCGGTGTCGCGGTGGCGCGGCCGTCAGGACGACCACGGAGGAGGAACGAGTGGCCGAGGCGCGAGTGATACCGCTGCGTCCGGGCCGCGACCGTGCTCGGACGACGCTGAACCGGCGGCGAGCCCCGTGCGGCGCCCCGGGCCAGCGGGACCGGTGCCCGGCTGGCGACCCCGGTGTCGCGGTGCGGCGGCCGTCAGGACGACCACGGAGGAGGAACGAGTGGCCGAG
>NZ_AGVX02000671.1 GCF_000239155.1 Actinoalloteichus spitiensis RMV-1378 | reverse complement strand
CGGGGCTCACGGCCACCACCGGCCGACCCCGTCGCCGCCCCACGCACCCCGCCGTCGAGGACGCCCCCACCCCTCCGCCCGAGACACCCCGCCCCCGTAGTGACCAAAGTATGTATTGTGGTCACTACGACGTCCCCAGGAGAGGCGATGCCCCGACCACTGATCCCCAACAGACCGGACGCGATCCTCGACGCCGCCGAGGCCCTCGTCCTGGAACACGGCTACGACCGCATGACGATCGACCGCATCGCCGCTCGCGCCGGGATCGGGAAGGGCGCCGTCTACCGGGAGTACGACAGCAAGCCCGCCGTGCTCGACGCACTGCTCCGCCGGTCGATGCGACGACTCGTCGCCACCGTGCGACGTCGGGTCGTCGAGCACGAGGGGACGGTGGGGCTGAGCCTCGCGTGGCGCCTCGGCCTGAACGCGTTGCGGGCCGACCCGCTGATGCTGCGCTGCTACCTCGGTGACACCGACCTGCTCGGCTCCTACGTCCGCTCCGTCGAGGACGACCGGTACGTCTCCCGGCGGCGGTGGCTGGTCGAGTACCTGACGGCCATCCAGCGGGCGGGCGCCCTCGACGCCGAGGTCGATCCGGACGCCCTGGCCATCGTGCTCAGCTCCATCAGCATCGGTCTCATCTCGGCGTCCTCGGTGGTCGGGCCCATCAGCCCCGAGCAGTTCGACCGGGCGGTCGAACTGGTCATCACCCTCGTCGAACGCGGCCTCGAGGCGAACACCGCTCCCGACCCGGAACGGACCCGCCAGGCCCAGTTCGGACAGCTCGACCTGATCTCCCACCAGCTCGACCCCGCCACCACGACAGAGGAGCACCCCTCATGACACGGTCCATCTTCGAGTCGTCGGCGGACCTCAGCCTGGCCGGCGGACCCATCCGGCTGCACCAGGCCGGGCCCAAGGGCGCTCCCCCCGTGCTGCTGCTGCACGGCGCGATGCTGGACACCTCCGAGTACACCTGGCGCGGGATCCTGCCGGGCCTGGCCAGGGCGCACCGGGTGCACGCGATCGACTGGCCCCGGCACGGCGGCAGCCGCCCCTGGCAACGAGGTCGCCGCATCACCCAGGAACTCCTCGAACAGATCATCACCGAACTGCTCGACCACCTGGGCATCGCGAAGGTGACGTTGGTCGGCCTGTCCATGGGCGGCGGCGTCGGGCTCGGCTACGCGTTGAACAACCCCGACCGGGTCGAGCGCATCGCGGCGTTGGCGCCGGGCGGTGTCGGCGCGCGCCGCCCCTGGCAGTTCCTGACCTGGCTCACGCTGCGCACCCCGGGCATGCTGCGGTCGACGAGCTGGTTCCTCGCCCGCGACACCACCTACCTCCGGAAGTCGATGCGTGGTTTCCTCACCGCCGGTGAGGACACCCAGCACTTCGAGACCCTCCACGAACTCGCCCACGCCGAGTCGGTGGCCAAGCACCGGCACCGCGAGCCGGCGTTGGACGACTGGCAGGTGCTCTCCTACGGCCCGTGGCGGATGGCCCTCGACCACACCCCGCGGCTGCCGGGGCTCCGGATGCCGGTCCTGTGGATCCGGGGTGACGAGGACCCGCTCGTCGGCCACACGGAGCTGGCCACCGCCCACCAGTTGGCCCCCGACTCCCGCTTCGTGACGCTCACCGACGCCGGCCACGTGGCCCCGCTGGACAAGCCCGCCGAGGTGACCACCCTGCTGCTGGACTTCCTCGCCGAGGAGCGCGCGGAGGACACCGCACCCCGGGCCTGACGCGCCCTTCGGACCAGCTGACCCGCGCGAGCGGTGAGTGACCGACGGACGCCACGTGGACCGGCCACCGCGTTCCTCTCGCGGGCTGGCCGGGGAGCCGGTGCGCGCGTCGCGGAGCGCGCGGCTCCCCTCGCCGGGCCTCCCGCTCGACGTCCGCACCCCTCCCGGTGCCACCCCGGCGCCGGGAGGCAGGGGCTCGGCGGGTCGGCGGGTCGCACGAGCGGCGGACGGCCTGGGGCCGGGCAGTCCACCAGCCGGCGAGCCGGGCCGCCGCTCGCGTCACCCCGGGGGTTCGGCCACGCGGGTTGATCGCAGGAAGGCCGCCGTGAACTCCTCCACCGCCCGGTCGGTGGAGGGCAGCTCGTCACCGAGCGACGGGGCCAGCACGGGTCGCAGCAGCAGGTGCATGAGCATGGGGCCGACCAGCAGTTGGACGAGCA
The DNA here is from genome assembly GCF_000239155.1 of Actinoalloteichus spitiensis RMV-1378. Classification (GTDB taxonomy): domain Bacteria; phylum Actinomycetota; class Actinomycetes; order Mycobacteriales; family Pseudonocardiaceae; genus Actinoalloteichus_B; species Actinoalloteichus_B spitiensis. Next base: position 2,357 of record NZ_AGVX02000671.1, on the reverse strand, counting down.
GCGGCATCGGCAGTGGCCGCACCCTCCCGGCTCGCACCTCGCCCATCACGAGCTCCCCGACGCTGCCGAAGAGGCGGGGGAAGTTCTCCTGGAGGAACTCGCCGGCCGGGCCGCCGGGCCGGCTGAGCATGTCACCGAAGATCGCCGGGATGACGCGCGGTTCCCGCTGGAACGCCGCGACCACCGCGCGGTAGATGGCGCGCACGGTGTCCTCCGTGGTGGCGGGCGGGTCACGCCGGAGGGAGTCGAGCGCCAGCACCGGGCTGTACCTGTCGAACACCGCCCCGAGCAGACCGTCCCGCCCCCCGAACACCGTGTGCAGGCTGGGCAGGGAGCAGCGCGCCTCCGCGGCCACCGCGTCCAGGGTCACCGCGCCGAGCCCCCGCTCGCCGATGAGGGTGGCCGCCGCCTCCACCGCCCGCTCCCGCACTGGTCGGCGACCACCGGGGTCGATCCCCGCATCGCGGACCGCCTCGTCCAGGCGAGCGCGGGTGCCGCCCAGCCGCCGCAGCAACGTGCTGCGGGAGATGCCGGCCGCCTCGGCGATGGCGGTCAGGGGTACGTCGGCGACGTCCTGCCCGCGCTCCCGGCTCGCGGCCAGCGCCGCCTGGACGAGTTCCGAACCCACCTGCTCCGACATGGTCCCCTCCTCGGCGCACCGCGACCCTACCGTTCGCCGCACGGGCACGAGCGGACTCGGATGACCGGGCACGGGGGGACCGCGTCGGCGCGATCGACCACGGCTCGCCGCCGCACGACATCCCCGCGGCCTCGCCGGAGTCGGGCGGTCACGACAACCTCGGGGTTGACACGTGGCACTTCGATATACATATCATCGTTCCAGATTCCATCGACGACGACGGTGAGGGGACGAGGATGACGACGAGCACGGTTCTCATCGCGGGGGGTGGACCGGCCGGCATGACGCTGGGCCTGCTCCTCGCCCGCGCGGGCATCCAGGTCACCGTGCTGGAGAAGCACGCCGACTTCCTGCGGGACTTCCGGGGCGACACGGTTCATCCGTCCACCCAACGCCTGCTCGACGAGTTGGGTCTCGGAGACGCCTTCCGGGCGCTGCCGCAGACCCCGCTGGGGAACCTCCTCCTCCCCGGTCCGGGTGGCGACCCGGTCACGATCGCCGACTTCACGCTCCTCCGGGGGACCCACCGGGAGGTGCGGATGGTGCCGCAGTGGGACCTGCTGAACCTGCTGGCGGAGGCGGCGAGCCAGGAACGCACCTTCACCCTGCGCCGGAACACCGAGGTGATCGACCTGGTCCGGTCACACGGGAAGGTCGCGGGAGTGCGGTACCGGACCAGCGACGGCGAGGAGGGCGTCCTCCACGCCGACCTCACCGTCGCCTGCGACGGCCGCGCCTCGGTGCTGCGACGCGCGGCCGGGCTGCGACCCGTGGAGTACCCGGTGCCGCTGGACGCGTGGTGGTTCCGCCTGCCCCGCACCGACGACGGCACGGCCGTCCCGGCCCTCATCCCGAGGTCCGTGGACGGTGCGATGCTGCTCGTCCTCGCCAGGGAGGGTTTCCAGCAGCTCGCCTTCCTCGCGGCCAAGGGGCGGGATCCGGAGCTCCGGGCGGAAGGGGTCGAGGCGTTCCGGCGGCGGATCGCCGCGATCCGACCCGACCTCGCCGAGGAGTCGGGGGCACTGCGGAGCATGGACGACGTGCACCTGCTCGACGTCAAGTTGAACCGGCTCCGCCGGTGGTCGGTCCCCGGCCTGCTCTGCATCGGCGACGCCGCGCACGCGATGTCCCCGGCGGGCGGCGTGGGCATCAACCTCGCCGTGCAGGACGCCGTGGCCACCGCCCGCCTGCTGGCCGACCCGTTGCGACGGGGTCACGTCACGCCCCGCGACCTCGCCAGCGTCCAGCGACGACGCCGGATGCCCACGGTCGTGATCCAGGCGTTGCAACGGGTGCTGCACCGGTCCGTCATCGCGCCGGCGTTCTCGGGGAGGCGGACGAACCCTCCCCGACCGCTGGTCGCGGTGGTGCGCCGCGTCCCCGCCGCTCGGCGGGCGCTGGCAGCGTTGATCGGCTTCGGCCCGCGCCCGGAGCGGGCGCCCGCGTTCGCCCGACGTTGAGCGGGACGGGACACGGGGGCGAACAGCTCCCTTCCCATCCACTGGGAAATGACCGCCGCCACCGGGCACTCGTCCGTCCCACCGGTCTCGCTATCGCCCGAACGGGGGATACCCTTCGGCTCGGCCCCGGTGCCGGTTGGCGGACGGGGACCCGGCGGAGAGGACGATGATGTCGACACCACCACAGGGCGCGGTCGCCCGCGTCGCCGAGCTGGCCGGTCGCTGGTTCGGTGTCCTCGTGATCCTCGGCGCGGCGG
>NZ_AGVX02000672.1 GCF_000239155.1 Actinoalloteichus spitiensis RMV-1378 | reverse complement strand
GCTGGCGGAGCTGGTGCGGTTCGTCCGCCGGCGCCTCGCCGGCGAGTACGAGGTCGACGAGTTCGGGTTCGACACGGAGCTCAACGACGCGGTGTTCCTGCCCGCGCTGCGCCTGCTCTACGAGCGGTGGTTCCGGGTCGAGGCGATGGGGCTGCACAACGTGCCGGGCGACAGCGGGGCGCTCGTCGTCGCGAACCACGCCGGCACCCTGCCGGTGGACGCGCTGATGACGGCGGTGGCCATCCACGACCACCACCCCGACCGGCGGCACCTGCGCATACTCGGGGCCGACCTGGTCTTCCGCCTCCCCGTGCTCGGGGCGACGGCGCGCAGGGCCGGCCACACCCTGGCCTGCGCCCCGGACGCGGAGCGGCTGCTCCGCGGCGGCGAGGTGGTCGGTGTCTGGCCGGAGGGCTTCAAGGGGGTGGGCAAGCCGTTCCGGGACCGCTACAAGCTCCAGCGTTTCGGCCGGGGCGGTTTCGTCTCCGCCGCGCTGCGCACGGGCACGCCGATCGTGCCGTGTTCGATCGTGGGTGCCGAGGAGATCTACCCGAAGATCGGGGACGTTCGACCGCTGGCCCGGCTGCTCGGCCTGCCCTACTTCCCGATCACGCCGTTCTTCCCCCTGCTGGGGCCGTTGGGTGCCGTTCCGCTGCCGTCGAAGTGGTACATCGAGTTCGGTGAGCCGATCAGCACGGTGGAGTACGGGCCGGACGCGGCGGAGGACCCGATGCTTGTCTTCGACCTCACCGACCAGGTGCGCGAGACGATCCAGCAGACCCTCTACCGGATGCTGTCCCAGCGGCAGAGCGTGTTCCTCGGCTGAGCTGGGGCGGCCCGCGCCCGGACCGGGCGCCGGCGCCGGGCGCGGGTTGTCAGACCCTCGGACGGCGGTGGTAGCGCAGGCCGGCGGCGACGGCTCCGACGAGCGCCCCCGCCCCGAGCATCGAGTTCACCCCGATCTTCGCGGCCCGCCTACCGGTGCGGAAGTCCCTGATCTGCCAGCCCCTGGCCCTGGCCGCCTCCCGCAGCGGGGGGTCCGGGTTCACGGCGACGGCGGTGCCCACCGCCGACAGCATCGGGATGTCGTTGACCGAGTCGGAGTAGGCGGTGCACCGGCGGAGGTGCAGGCCCTCGCGCACGGCCAACGCGCGCACCGCCTGGGCCTTGGCCTTGCCGTGCAGCAGGTCACCGACGAGGCGCCCGGTGTAGACGCCGTCCTCGCTCTCGGCCACCGTCCCCAACGCGCCGGTGAGACCGAGACGACGGGCGATGATGTCCGCGAGCTCGCGCGGCGTCGCGGTGACCAGCCACACCCGCTGGCCGGAGTCCAGGTGCTTCTGCGCGAGCGCGCGGGTGCCCTCCCAGATCCGGTCCGCCATCACCTCGTCGTAGATCTCCTCGCTCAGGCGGACCAGCTCCTCCACGGAGCGACCGGCGACGAAGGAGAGGGCCTGTTCCCGGCTGGACTGGATCTCCTCGGGGTTCTCCCGCCCGCCGATGCGGAACTTGATCTGCTGCCAGGCGAAGCCCGCCATGTCGGACGTGGTGAAGTACTTCCGCGCCGCCAGGCCGCGGGCGAAGTGGTAGATCGACGCCCCCATCATCATGGTGTTGTCGACGTCGAAGAACGCCGCGGCCGTGAGGTCGGGCGCCACGGCGGGCACCTCGGCCGGCGCGGTGACCGCCGCCTCCGCCGAGATCTGGCCCGCCCGGGTCGCGTGGTCTTCCAGTGCCTGGCCGGTCTCGCGCTTCCGCCACAACGGCACCGCGGCGCCTCCCTGGATCGGTGGGTATCGCTCCCAGCGGGTCGGTTCCGGAGGGGATTCGGTTTCCAGGGTAACGATCCGGGGAACCGGCGAGATCATCACTCGCCGTGACCCGAGCCTCAACACGGGTCCGCGCCGGTGGCGGGGCGGCGCGGACCGTCCTCGTGCCGTGGTGCCGGGCCCGGCGGTGGGAGTGGGAACCCCCGCTGCGGGTGGGGTCGGGTGTGTCACCGGATCCCGTCCGGCAACATGCGGGCCAGCCGACGCACGGCCCGCTGCTGGAGAGCCTTCACCGCCCCTTCGTTGCGGCCCATCCTGGCCGCCGTCTCGGCCACCGACAGGCCGCCGAGGAAGCGGAGGACCACGCACTCCCGCTGGTCGGTGCCGAGCCGGCCCAGGTGGCGCAGCAGCTCGGAGTGCACCGCCTCGGTGAGGACCTTCTGTTCGGGGCCGGCCTGCACGGGCAGCGAGGCCGGTAGCCCGTCCTCCGGCCGGGCGACCGGTACCTCCATCCGGTACTGGCCGGAGCGCACGTGGTCGAGGACCAGGTTGCGCGCGATGGTCACGAACCAGGCGCTGACGTCCCGGCCGCGCTCGCGCAGCGAACTGATCCTGCGCAGCGCCCGCAGGAAGGTCTCACTGGTGACGTCCTCCGCCAGGTCCCGGTCGCCGGTCCTCAGCAGCGCGTACCGGAACACGACGTCCACGTGCGTCCGGTACAGCTCGGCGAAGGCGGCCGGATCGCCCCGCTGGGCGGCGCGGACGAGCGACCACCCTTCCGCCCGTGTCGTCGACATCCCACCCCCTGTCGCACCGAACCCGAGGAGTGGCTGAGTGGTCACCCAGGGTTGGTGGTCGGGGGGGATTCTGGCGAACCCCGGCCACCAACTTCCAGTTCAGCCCGGTTTTTCACTCCAGCAGGGTCCTCCTCCGGGGAGGTGGGCGCTGATGAGCGGCGGCACCGACGATCTCGGCGGAACATTGGACGCCCGAGTATCGGATGACCCAGAATTCGGTCGGAGAGCTCGTCCGAGTGGTACGGAGGTCATCGAGTGACGAACGCGCGAGAGGTGGAGCGGTGGTTACCGAGCCAGGAGGCGCGGGACCTGCTCGCGCTCACGAGGGACATCGCCAGCAGGGAACTCGCCCCGCGCGCGGCGGAGGCCGAGGAGCGCCGCGAGTTCCCCCGGGACCTCTTCAGGCTGCTCGGACAGGCGGGTCTCCTCGGCCTGCCCTACCCGGAGGAGTACGGCGGGGGTGGGCAGCCCTACGAGGTCTACCTCCAGGTGGTGGAGGAGCTGTCGCGGGCCTGGCTGACGGTGGGGCTCGGCACCAGCGTGCACTGCCTCTCCTGCCACGGACTGGCCGCTTTCGGCAGCGACGAACAACGCGACCGCTGGCTCCCGGACATGGTCGGCGGTGACCTGCTGGGGGCGTACTGCCTCTCCGAGCCGCACTCCGGATCCGACGCGGCCGCGTTGCGGACCAGGGCGGAGCGGACCGCCGACGGGTACCGGCTGTCCGGCACGAAGGCGTGGGTGACGCACGGCGGGGTCGCCGACTTCTACCTGGTCCTGGCCAGGACGGGGGAGGACGGCCCCAAGGGCATCAGCGCCTTCCTCGTCGACGGGGCCGCACCTGGCCTCAGCGGGGCGAGCCCGGAACGCAAGATGGGCTTGCGGGCGTCGGTGACGTCCCAGGTCGTGCTCGACGGGGTGGAGGTGCCCGTCGAACGGCGCCTGGGCGCCGAGGGCGAGGGGTTCCGGGTGGCGATGGCGGCGCTCGACGCCGGGCGCCTCGGCATCGCCGCCGGAGCGGTGGGCGTGGCCCAGGCCGCACTGGACGTCGCCGTGGAGTACGCGGGTCAGCGCACGGCGTTCGGCCGGCCGATCGGGGACTTCCAGGGGGTGTCGTTCCTGATCGCCGACGCGGCGGCGGGCATCGAAGCGGCACGCCAGCTCTACCTCGCCGCCGCCCGGCTCAAGGACGCCCGCCTGCCGTTCGGCAGGCAGGCGGCGATGGCGAAGTTGGTGGCCACCGACACCTGCATGCGGGTCACCACCGACATGGTCCAGGTCCTCGGGGGTGCGGGGTACGTGGAGGACTACCCCGTCGAGCGCTACATGCGGGAGGCGAAGGTGCTGCAGATCGTGGAGGGCACCAACCAGATCCAGCGCATGGTGATCGCGCGTTCCCTGGTACAACGGTGACCGTGCCAGACCACCACACCGTCACGCTGTTGGTCCGCCAGGGGTGCCACGGCTGCGTCGAGGCCGAGCGGGACATCGACCGGATCTGCGGTGAACTCGGCGTCCCCTGGACCTCGCAGGACGTCGACGACGACCGCGAGCTGCGCGCCGAGTACGGCGACCGCGTCCCGGTGATCCTGGTCGACGGGCGGGAGCACGGGTACTGGCGTGTCGAGGAGGAGCGGCTGCGCGCGGCCCTGCGGTGAGCGCCCCCCCCGGCCGGGCGCGGGGGAGGAGCTCGGGTGGCGGTCTCGTCCGCTCCTCCGGCGCCGACGCCGGCTCCGAGCTGGCCGTCGTGCGGGGGCCGGCTGGCGGGATCCGCCAGATCGGAA
>NZ_AGVX02000673.1 GCF_000239155.1 Actinoalloteichus spitiensis RMV-1378 | reverse complement strand
GGGGACGCGGAGGCGGCCGTGCGGTGGAGCGTCGCCCCGGCCACCGAGGACGGCCCGGACGGTCGCCTGTCCCTGCGGCACGTCGCCGATCCCGGTGAGACCGTCTCCGACGCGGTGGCCGTGACCAACCTGGGCACCGAGCCAGCCGAGTTCGCGGTCGCGGTCGGGGACGGCGTGGTCGGGCAGAGCGGGGTCTTCGACATCGCCACCGGCGAACCGACGGGATCCGGGAGCTGGATCAGCGTCGAGGGGCTCGACGAGGGCACCGTGACCGTGCCCGGCGGCGAGACCGCCGTGCTGCCGGTGACGGTGGAGGTCCCCGAGGACGCGACCCCGGGTGACCACCCGGCGGGCATCGCCGTGGGGGTGTCCACCGCCGAGGACGGCATCACCGTCCAGCGCCGGATCGGGGTCCGACTGCACCTCCAGGTGGCCGGCGAGCTGGAACCCGTGCTGTCGGTCAACGCGGAGGGGACGTCGTACCGCCGCTCGTCCTGGGTCCCGTTCTCCCCCGGCACGCTGGTCGTGGACTACGAGATCGCCAACGAGGGCAACGTCCGGCTGGGCGCGGCCACCACCCTCGACGCGGAGGGCCCCTTCGGCCTCGGGTCGGCGCGGGGCTCGGACGGGGTCGACGAGCTGCTCCCGGGGGACGTGGTGTCGCGGTCGGTCGAGCTCGAGGTCTCGCCCTGGTTCCTGCTCTTCGGCGACCTGTCGGTGACCGCGTTGGCGGTCGGTGAGGACGAGGTCTCCCCACCCGAGGCCACCTCCCACGATTTCACCCGGACCGCCGTGCCCTGGACCGAACTGGCGGTACTCGTCGTCCTGGCCGGCGTGGTGTGGATGGCGCTGGCCCGCCGCCGGAAGGCGCGGACGGCCACGGCGACCACGAGCACGCCGGCGGAGGACGGTTCGCAGTCCTGATCCGGTCGGCCCTCCTCTGCCGACGCCGTTCCCGCCACCACCCGCGTCCGGGGCGGGACCGTCAGGGCGGTCCGCGACACCGAGTGGACCACCTCGGTGGGCCGGACGTCCGTCCGGCCCACGTGGAACGGTCGTGGACCACCCGGTCGCCGGTGCACGGGGCCGCGGCTCGGAGCGGTGGGGCGGCCTGGTCTGGCGGGGAACCGCCGCCCCGGACCCGTCGCCCGTGGCCGAGCTGCTCGGGACCGCCACGGCCTGCGGGCGCGCCGCGTCGCCGTACGCGCCGTTCCGCTCGTGTGCGGTGCTGACCGCCGGTGCCCGCGCGGAGGCCCACTCCCGGGGGGCCCGACGGCGGGCACGGGGGTCGACGAGCTGCTGAGGATGCGGCGGCCCGGCACGACGCGTCCGCCGACGTACGGGCGCCCCGCGAGCGCCCAGGCGGGACGTGGCGGCGGCACGCCGCTGGTCGCGGCGCCGGGGCTTCTCCCACGAGTGCGGGCCGTCCGACGGTCGGCCCCGGGCTGTGACCGGAGGCCCCCCGGCGGCCTGCCGCAGCGCCGGGGCGCGCACTCCGGCGCCCGGGTTCTCCGGCTACCAGGAAGGCCCCCGTCCCCACTCGGATGGGGGCCACGCTCCCAGCTGGCGTTTGCCCCCCTCGCGGGGGCGCCTCCGGGCTCGGGAGCCAGACGGCTGGCGTGATGCGCACGATCAGCGCGCGCACGCCGGGCCACGCGCGACGACCCGGCCTTGCTGGGTGGCGTCGGGACCGGGGTCGTCGGTGGGCCCGCCCGGCTGACCGGGCGGTCAGGCGTCCGTCGCGCGGGAGGGCTGGCCGGAGCCGCTGGCCGTGGTGGCCGCCTCGGGTTCGCGCCGGGTGAGCACCAGGGGGCCGTCCTCAGTGATGGCGACGGTGTGCTCCGAGTGCGCCGTGCGCGAGCCGTCCGCCGACCGGATCGTCCAGCCGTCCGGGTCGTACACGATCCGGTCCGTCGTCCGCGCGAACCAGGGTTCCAGCGCGAGGGTGAGCCCGGGGCGGAGCGTCAGGCCCCGGCCGGCCCGGCCCTTGTTGGGGACGTGGAGGTCCTCGTGCATGGTGCGGCCGATGCCGTGGCCCCCGAACTCGGTGTTGACCGGGTAGCCGTAGTCGCGGGCCACCCCTCCGATCGCCGCCGAGATGTCGCCGAGGCGGTTGCCCGGCCGCGCCGCCGCGATCGCCGCCTCCAGTGCCTCCTCGGTGGCGCGGATGATCCGCAGGTCCTCCTCCGCGGGGGTGCCCACGATGACGGTGCGGGCGGAGTCGGCCGCCCAGCCGTCGATGGTGACCGCGAGGTCCGCGCTGAGGACGTCCCCGTCCCGGAGGGTGTAGTCGTGCGGGAGGCCGTGCAGGACGGCGTCGTTCACCGACAGGCAGATGACGTTGCGGAACGGGCCCCGGCCGAAGGACGGGGTGTAGTCCCAGTAGCACGATTCGGCGCCACGCCGCGCGATCATGCCGCGTACGTGGTGTTCGAGGTCCAGGAGGTTGACGCCCACGTCGGCGAGCCGGCCGACCTCGGTGAGCACCTCGGCGACGAAGCGTCCGGTCACGTGCATGCGGTCGATCTCCGCGGGCGTCTTCAGTTCGATCACGAGTACCTCACGTCATGAGTGGTGGTATTACTATACCGGCCACCCTAGCACTTGACGGTATAGTAATACCAACCCTAGGCTGGGAGCATGGTCCGTCACCCCCTCACCCCCGAACAGATCGAAGCCGGCAGGCGCCTCGGTGCCCTGTTGCGGCAGGCCCGAGCGGGACGGGAACTGGCGGACGTCGCGCGGGCGGCAGGCATCTCACCGGAAACCTTGCGCAAGATCGAGACCGGCCGGATGCCCTCCCCGGGGTTCGGCACGGTCATCAGCCTCGGCGAGGCGCTGGACCTGCCGGTGGAGCGGTTGGGGGG
>NZ_AGVX02000674.1 GCF_000239155.1 Actinoalloteichus spitiensis RMV-1378 | reverse complement strand
CGTCCAGGTCGGGTCGGCCCCAGGCCCGGCGAGGTAGCCGGTCTCGTGGTCGGCGGTGACGACGACGAGGGTTTCGTGCCAGCTGCTGGACTCCTCAACCCAGTCCACGACGGCCTCGACGGCGCGGTTGAAGTCGATCTGCTCCTCGATCACCCGGGCGGTGTCGTTGTCGTGGCTGGCCCAGTCGACCGCTCCCCCCTCGACCATGAGGAACAGCCCCTCGTCCGAGGCGTTGTCCAACACGGCGAGGGCGCTGGTGGTCATGTCGGCGAGGGTGGGGACGTTCTCGACCGGTGGGGCGGTGTAGGGGAGCGCTCCGGGGACCGGGCGTCCGTCGGCCGTGCGGTCCGGGCCGCCTCGGTCGTACTGGAGGGTCGCCGCCACCTGGGGCACGCCCAGCACGTGGCGGGGCGGGTTCGGGGACTCGGCGAGCGCGGCGAACTCCTCCGGGGTCTCGACGAGGTCGAAGGCGGTGGCGCCGCGCTGCACGGCCTCCCAGGTCCACTCGTCGACGTAGTGGTGGTGGGGCTCGTCGCGACGCTCACCGTTCTCGTCGAAGTCGGGGTGGCCGGGGCCGAAGATGACGTTGATGCCGTGCTCGAACAGCATCTCCTTGGCGATGCCGTGGTAGTCGTTCCGGTCCGGGTTGTGCGCCACGTACGCGGCGGGGGTGGCGTGGCTGAACGGCACGCTGGAGACGACGCCGGAGGCCTTGCCCAGTTCCTGGGCCCGTTCGGTCAGGTTCTTGACGGGGGTCCGGTCCGGGGCCAGGCCGATCGCGCCGTTGTAGGTGCGGACCCCGGTGGCCAGCGCGGTGCCGGCTGCTGAGGAGTCGGTGAAGTCTTCGCTGGGGTAGCCGAAGCCCGCCCACGCCCGGTCCGCCTCGTAGGAGTGACCGTCGTGGTAGGTGGACATGCCGAGCTGGACGGGCCAGTCCTCGTAGACCTGGGCGGGGGTGGCCGGCAGGTGCTCGGTGGTTCCGGAGTCGGGGTCGACGCGGACCTGGTGGGCGGTGGTGCCGTGCTCCCAGAGGCTCGCGACGTCGACGTGGTTGTACCCCATGCCGTCGCTGATCAGGTGAATGACGTTCTTCGGTCCGAAACCGAGCGGGGTCGGGTGTTCCGCCGTGCCCGGTTCCAGGCCCATCGCCGCGGGCGTGCTGATCGTCAACGCGAGGGCGCTCGCGGCGGCCACGGCGGCGGGTCTCCGCCAGCGTTGTCTACCCGCATTCTCGGTCATCACGTCACTCCCTTTCAGGGTGGGTGCTTCCGTTTCGCTGGTGTGGCCCGCCGGCAGGGCATTCACACTCTGTCATCACCTTTTGGTGAATGCAAGATGGACGTACTGTCTCGTCCTGGTCTCTCGCGGGTGCATCCGCGCGCTGGTCCCCGGAAGTCTCGTCGGTGGTCGTCACTCCTGGTGATGAGGTGTGGGTGGATTTCCTTCCCTTTTCCGGGGTGCCGAAGTCCTTCCCGTGGAGCGGGCTCCGCCTGGGGAGGAAAATGGTGAGCTGGTTTTCCGCGAGTGATTTCCGGAACCGTTGGTGTGGCGGGCCGTGAACCGGTGTGCGACCTGGTTTCCGCCATGCGGTTCGCGCCCTCCGCCGGCCACGGGAACGTCGGAGTGGGGCGGGTGTGGCGGCGACGTTCGTGGTGCGCAACGACGGTGAGGACGGTCGCCATCCCCCGTCGGTTCCGCTCGCCGTTCAGAGGGGGCGGGGAGTCGGGGACCCGGTCGCGGTGGAGGGTCGGGGATTCGGCGGCGTGCCGGCGGGCGCGGGGGAGCCCCGCAGTGTTCCCGCCCCCATTCGTGAGTTCTGCGTGAAGTGGACGTCGCGGTCCGGGCGGTACGTGTTTCCCCAACACCCTCGGTGCGTCCCGTCCCCGGACGCGCACCGAGGGTAGTCCCGTGGGGGTCCTCGACGCCGTGCCCCGGCCCCCGACCGCCGGCCCCTGGCTTCACCGGTCCGGCGGCCGGGGATCGCCGTGATGGACGTGTCGTCGACCGGGGCCACGCCGGTAGGAAAGGAGGGGTGGCGGCGAAGCACGACAACCAGTGGCCCGTGGTGGTAACCGACTCCTGCGCCGGGGCCTACGCCCGGTGGCGCGGGCTCACCGACCACCGCGCCGCGAAGGCGACCCTGCGGCGGTTGGTCGACGAACAGGGTGAGGTGACCGACCAGCTCCCTCCTCCACTGGCGGGTCGCCGGAGCAGATCCGGGTTCTTCCTCCTCGTCCCGGACACCCTGGTGCTGCCCCTGGTGCGCGATTCGGACGGCTCGGCCCGCTGGATCGCGACCCACTGCGTGCCCTTCCCCGGGGACGATCCGCCCGATCTGGACGCCCTGGTGGCGCTGCGGGGCTCGGAACTGCTGGCCAGGATCCACCTGACCCGGCACGCCGTCGAGCGGTTCCAGGAACGCTGTGGGGGCGCCCCGGGCCTTGACGACGCGGCCCGGCAGCTCAGGAACACGATCGCGCCGACGGTCCGGGCCCGTCGCCGCCCGCCGAGCTGGTGCCGCACCACCTCCGCCGAGGTGTTCCTCGTCGCCGGCGAGCACGACCAGTACTGCCTGCCGTGCCGGCCGGGAGCGGTGGGCGAGCTGGACGCCACGACCTGCCTGCACCGCGCCTCGGACCTGTTCGAGCGCACGGGGCCGAGGCTGCACGCGGTGTGCCAGGTGGACCGGACCCGGCTGCCGGTCGGTGGCGAGGCCGACCGCCTCCTGGCCTCCTCGGTGCCCCTCGGCGGAACCCTGGCCTGGACACGTCCGAAGTGGGCGGCACCCCATGACCAGGCGACGTGGTGGGTCGTCTTCCCCAACCGCGTCGCCGCGCCCGTCCGGTGGCAGCCAGCGAAACCGCACCGGCCACTGCGGGTGCTCGGAGTCCGCGATGGCAGGCCCTGGCCGGTCCGGTTGTGGAACCGGGTCCGTCACTGGCTGCGGCGTCGCGGTCGCGGGAACCGACCGGGGTGATCCGGGGCGCCGCCTGGTGATGCCCGACCCGAGCTGCCGGGACGATCGGGACCGGGGGAGCGGTCGTACTCGGAGGCGCCCGCCGGCCGGAGACAGGGGCGGGCCAACCGGCGGAGGCGCCTCGTCCGGCCTCGGGGATGGCGCGCGAGCCACGGCAGGGGGAACGGGCCCCGGAGCCCCGCCGGGGACGTCGAACTCCTCAGTCGGACGTGACTCGCCCGCTGCGTGCCCCGCCCCCGTTGGGGGAGGGGGCGGCACAGCCAGTTGACCGGCGGGAACCTCGGGTGCGGTAGGCCTCCACGTCCGGCCCACCCCGGTTCCGCGTGGCGTTCCGCGCGCTCGGGAACCGGGCCGGGACGTCGGTCGTCGATCTGGTGCGGGCCAGGGGCCAGGGCTGCCGGAGCCGTGTCGACCACGCCGGTCGCCGTGACCTGGCGGGGGAGCACGTGCCCCACCGGGTGGGGGCGAGCGGGGGCCGGCCCGTCGTCCCGGGCCGGCCCCC
>NZ_AGVX02000675.1 GCF_000239155.1 Actinoalloteichus spitiensis RMV-1378 | reverse complement strand
GGTCGGGCCGCCCCTCCCGACGGCGACGGCCCGCGTCGCTGAGCGGCCGTCACCGCCGGGTAAGGGCGGGACCCCCAGCCCGGCGCGCCACGGCTCGACGTCCGTCCCGGTGCGCGGGCCGTCCGGGCCGGACCGGGACGTCCCACCCCGCACCGAGCCGGAGGTGCGCTGCTCCAGGCGGAGATCCGTCGTTCGGCCGAACGGTGGTGCCCCGGGTTGGGGGGATGTCCGGCGCGCTCCGGCCGGCATAATGATCGGCGGGCTCCCCCGCCGGCCGGTCCCGCCGGCCACCCCGCGCGGCGGCCGGGGGTGACCCATCGCTGGTGACCCGGCGCTCCGGGTGGTGCCCCGCCACTCGCCGGGCCAGCGTCCCGCGGTCTGGCGGCCAAGGGAACCACGGGTCCGGCCCGGACACGGTCACGAGCCGTGCCGCCCGCCCTCGAGAAGCACCGGGAGGGAAGGCATCGTGGTCGCTGACCAGCGGACACAGCCGACGCGGCAACCGCTGACGTGCCTACGGCTGGCCCGCCCCCACGCGCCGCCGCTGACGAGGGAGGTGACCACCCCGGTGCACTACCACGACCTACGCCGCCGCTGCGAGGAACGGGTGCGTCAGCTCGACCGGAGCGCGGGCATCCCCCGCCCGTTCGACCTCACGGTGTTCCTCGACCGGCTCGCCCACCACCGAGGCCGCCCCATCACGCTGCATCCCAGCGACCACGTCGCCGGCCGGGCGTGCGGGATGTGGCTCGACCTCGGCGACATGGACGTGATCGCCCACGCGCGCACCACCCCGCTCCACGTGTGGCACATCGTGTTGCACGAGGTGGGGCACATGATCTCCGACCACGCCGGCGCGCACCTGCTCGACCGTGACTTCCTCCGCGCGCTGGCACCGGACCTCGACCCGGAGGTGGTCGTCAGGACGCTGGGCCGCTCGTCCTACTCCGCCGTCGAGGAGCAGGAGGCCGAGATGATCGCGTCACTCATCCTCGGTCGGGCGGGCGCACCGCCACGGCGCTCCCACCGACCGTCGGAGCGCTCGCCGGACATCGTCCAGGCGGCGGACCGAGCCGAAGACATCTTTGGGGTGTGAATGGTCACCGCACTGTTCCTGACCGTCTCACTGCTCGTCTCCCTCGCCGCCGTCCTCCGGGCGGCGCACAACCTGAGACGGGGCCCGGGAGGGAACCCGGGCCGATGGGCGCTGGTCGGCGTGCTCGGCTCGCTGGGGTTCGCGTTCCTGGTCCTCGCCCCCGCGACACAGGCCGTGCTCGCCGGCATCTACCCCAACATCGGACGGTTGCTGTCCAACCTCGGCACCCTCGCCGCCGCCTTCTCCGCGGTGATGCTCCTGCTGTACCTGGCCCACCCCCCGGAGGAGGCGCGCCGTCGCGCCCCCCGCCGGTTCCTGGTGTTCGTGGTCGCCGAACTGGCGCTGATCGTCCTGTTCTTCAGCGCCGGCATCCCCGAGTCCCGCGGACTGTTCGGCGAGTACTACTCGACCCACCCCACGCTCGCCGGCTACGTCCTCGTCTACTCCGCCTACCTGGGCGCCGTCCTGGTCGATCTCGCCTGGCTGGGGCTGCGGTACTCGAACGCCACGAGCGGGAGCCTGCGCATCGGCCTGCGGGTGCTCGCGGTCGGCTGCGTGCTGGGACTCTCGTACGTGGCGGAGAAGCTCTACAGCACGACACGCGCCGCCGTGGTGGGACCCGACGCCGGGGCGGAGTCCTACTGCGTCACGCCCTTCGACAACTTCGGCTGCGCGATGTCGGTGGGCATGCCGGCGGTCTCCGTGCTGGTGATGACCGTGGGACTGCTCCTGCCGGCCGTCACCCCGTTCGTCGCCCGGCTGGTCAGGGCCCCGGGGGAGTGGCGGGCCTACCGCGAGCTGCGGCCACTGTGGGCGGCGCTGTACGAGGTGGTGCCGGAGATCGCGCTGACCTCACCCGACGCCGTCGAGGGCGACTACGGGCGCGGTGACGTGAGCATGCGCCTCTACCGCCGCGTCATCGAGATCCGGGACGGCGTACTCGCGCTCCGGCCCTACCGGGACCCCTCGGTCGCCGACCAGGTGAGCGGTGCCGGACGCGCGGCGGGCCTCACCGGAGAGGACCTCGCCGCCACCGTCGAGGCGGCCGTGATCAGGGCGGCCGTCACCAGCGCCCGGTCGGGTCGACCGGTGGACGTCCCCAGTGGTGAGACCCCGCTCGCCGCTCCCGGCCCGGAGGCCGCGCTACCGCCGGACCTGGCCAGCGAGACCGCGTTCCTGCGGCGGGTCGCGGTCGCCTTCGTCTCCTCGGCGCTGGTCCGCCCCTACGGCGGCGAGCGCGCCGCCGCCGACGTGCCCTCGGGGGCCTGAGCGTCGTGGCGGGGCCAGGAAAGGGCCAGCCCGAGGTCCCGGAGCCCGGCGCGGAGGAGAACGCGCCCGCGACCGCCGCCCCGAAGACGCCCGACACCCCCTCCAGCGGGACCGAGGGCGTGGCCGAGCTGTTCCAGGACGAGTGGTTCCGCGATCCCCACCCCACCTACGCCCGCCTGCGGTCCCAGTGCCCGGTGCACCAGGTCAGGTCCCCCGGTGGCCGTGCCGCGTGGATCGTCCTCGGCCACGCCGAGGCCCGGGAGGCGCTCGCCGACGGCCGGCTCAGCAAGGACGTGCGCGCCGCCGGCCACATCTTCGCGAGGGGTGGCCGCCGCAGGGACCTCGCCCCGGCCGTGAGCCAGACCATGCTG
>NZ_AGVX02000676.1 GCF_000239155.1 Actinoalloteichus spitiensis RMV-1378 | reverse complement strand
CCCCCGCCACCACCGCCCCGCGCACCGCCGTCGCCGAACCGAGTTCCACCAGCGCGGTCCCGGCCGGAACACCCGCCCGGCGCAGCTCGTGGTCGAGGGTCTCCCGCGTCCCGGACCCGTGCTCCCGCAGCACCAGGGGGGTGCCGGACAGCTCGGCCGCGGCGAGCGGTGCGGATCGACCCGCCCAGTCGTGCCCCGGGGGGACGACGACGACAAGACGGTCCTGCGCGACGACGCGGGTGGCCAGCCCCGGGGGAGTTCTCGGTGTCTCGACGAACCCCAGGTCGACCTCGCCCCCGCTGACCGCCTCGATGACCTGCTCGCTGTTGACGACCTGAAGGCCGACGTAGAGCTGGGGCCGGTACCGGCGGAGTTCACCGATCCACGCGGGGACCAGGTGTTCGGCGAGGGTCATGCTGGCCGCGACCCGCAACTCCGCGTCCCGTTTGGCGCGCAGGGCCTCCGCGCCGGTGGCCAGCGCCCCCATCTCGTCGAGCACCCGTCGGGACCATCCCGCGACCAGCACGCCGTCGGGGGTCAGGGTGGAGCCCCGCCGTGTCCGGTCGACCAGCACCAGCCCGAGGAGGCGTTCCAGCGCGGAGAGCCGCTTGCTCGCCGAGGGCTGCGCGACGCCGACTTCGGTCGCGGCGCGCCCGAGGCTGCCCAGTTCCCCGATGAGCACCAGCAGGCGGAGGGAGTCGGGGTCGGGCAGGCGGGTCATAACCAGAGGGTATGAGCAGGCAGTCGACTGACCACTACCGCGCCGTACCGGCGGCACCGAGGATCGGAGGTGTGAGTTCCGACCAGCGGTTGTCCCGGGAGCCCGGCCGAGGTGCGCGCAGGCTGGTGCCCGGTCTGCTGCTGGCGGCGGTCGGG
>NZ_AGVX02000677.1 GCF_000239155.1 Actinoalloteichus spitiensis RMV-1378 | reverse complement strand
CGGTGCACCCCTCACCGGTGGCGGGGCGGAACCGGGGTGGGCCCCGAACTCCCTTTGCGGAGGTTCCTGGAACGGCGTGGTCCCGGGTCCGCCGGGCACCTGCGCGGCTGGGTGACCTCGGGCCACCACCGGCGCACCGCCGGGACGGGCTGCCGGGACGGGCGTGCGGTGCCGGGAGGTGGCGGCGCAGGGGGACCACCGGTCGATCCCGTGGCCTGGGAGCGGTCGTCAGGGGTCGTGCCGCGCGTCCGGCCGGTTGTGAGGGGCAGGCGGGGTGCCGGGGTGGGAGCCAGGTCGCGGCGGCGGCTCGTCACGCCGAGGTCCGGCCAGGCGGGGAGGGCCGGGGGCTCGCGCCGCCCGCCGCGTCGGCGGCCGGGAGCCCGCGTGGTCGCGGGAGTCGGGTTGCTGCTCGCGTGGTGGGCTGGCGCTCAACCGACCCGGTGCAGCCAGCGCACACCGGCGCCGTCGGCCGCCCGGCGGAACGGTTCCAGGGCGTCGTCCCACGCGGTGCCCAGCACCTCACCGACCCGGTGGTTGAAGCGCTCCGGGGAATCGCTGAGCGCCGTCATGGTCCGCAACTGGTCCTCGGTGACCATGATGTCACCGTTGGCGCTGGTCCGGGCGCGCCACAGGCCGAGGCCCGGGACGTAGCAGAACCGTTCACCGTCCACGTGCCGGCTGGGGTCCTCGGTGACCTCGAACCGGAGCATCGGCCACGCGCGCAGCGCGGTGACCAGACGACCGGCCGTGCCGGCCGCCCCGGTCCACTCGTGCTCGGCGCGCAGCTGACCGGCGACGGCCGGCTGCGCCGTCCACCGCAGTTCCACCCGACCACCGAGCGCGCCCGACAGCGCCCACTCGACGTGCGGGCAGACCGCGGACGGCGACGAGTGGACGTAGATGACGCCACTGGTGCTGCCACTGGTGCTCACTGCTGACCTCCGCTGCTCGACGAGGGACGTCTTCCCCTACGACCTCTTCGAGCCGGCGTTGGACCACACCGATGGCCTAACCGCTCGGTCATTCTGCACCGGACGGCGCAGTGTCCGCCACACGAGTCGCGATCGGGGGGCCGTGCGGCACGGTCGAAGCGTCCCCGGCCGCCGCACCCTCTGGTGGCCCGAGTACCCCGGTGATTGACTTTCGAACCAGTGATCACGACCACAGAGAACGGAATACCGGACAGTAACGTGAACGACCCTCATGTCAGCGTTACCGTGAGACGGCCCGCGCGAGGCCGCGGCGGGAGAACGACGTCCGAGGAGGTGGCCTCGTGAGGCTGGTCAGACTGGGCGAACCCGTCAGCGCCGTCGGCAACGACCTGCGAGCGGCTCTCGTCGCCTGTGGAACGGGCCGCGCCCTGCTCGGCGGCGTCGGAGTCCTCGGTGGACATCCGGCCGGGTCCGCCGGCCAGGTCGAGGCGGTCCTGGTGTTGCCCGGGGCGGTCCTGGTGGTCGTCGGTGTCGATCTGCCCGAACCGGCCCAGGTGCTGCGCGCGCCCCTGGACGCCCCGTGGTCCCTGGACGGCACCCCACTGCCGGGCGCGGCCGGAGGCCCGCACCCGGCGGCCACCGCGCGGACGCTCACCGCCGAGATCCGGTCCCGCCTGAGCCACCTGCCCGGCACCGTGCCGCCGGTCCGCACCCTGATCGCCATCGGACCGTTCGTCGAGCGGGTGGAACAGACCCCGTCCGACCGCGACAGCGGGGTCCGGGTGTTCCACCCCAGCCCGGCCACGGTTCTCGAAGCGGCGCGGGAGCTGGCCGACCACCCCGCGCCGTGCTCACCGGCCGACGCCAGACGCATCCTCGACCTGCTCTTCCCGGCCGGATCGAGCCCGGCCGCCGGCATGGCGGACCTGACCGGGCTGACGGAGGAGGACCTGGCACGAGAGGGTTTCGGGGCGGCCCCCTCCTCATCGGGCACCGCTCAGGCCGGCCGGTCGCGGACGGGAACGGCCGGCACCACCCGGGAAGCTCCCCCGAGCAGCGGCCCGCACCGCCCCACCACCGGCCGCACCAGGCTCACCTGGCAGGGCTGGGCGGCCGCCGTCGTCGGGGTCGGGGTCCTCGCCGGCGGAGCAGTGGTCCTCGCCGTCACGGGCTCGGGCCAGGACGACGTCGCCGACCAGCCCGAGAGCTCGGCCGGCGAGAACACCGCCGAGTACCGGGAGGTGGTCGCCGAGTCGGACACCGGTTGCGCCGCCAACGCGTTCGGGGACGTGCGGACCTGGTTGCGGGAACACGACTGCTCGTCACTCTCCCGGGGCCTCCTCGACCTCTCGGTCAACGGCCGAGCCGTCGGGGTGTCCCTCGCCGTGGCCACCTTCGCCGACGAGGGCACCGCCGGCGCCTTCCAGGACCTCGTCGAGTCCCCCGGTCGCGGCGGTGTGGACGACCTGCTGAGCGCCGGGCACGAGTGGCCGACGGGCCCCGACGACTTCCACGGCGCGGCCTTCGTCACCTCGCGGGACGGGACGGAGGTCCGCATCGCCCAGGCCGTGTGGTCCGAGGGCGGGGCGGACCCGCAGGACGCGACCCTGCTGGCCGCCGCCAGGAACGCGCTGCGGGTGGACCTGCGCTGACCACTGGACGTCGAGACGTCGACCCCCGGAACCCGCTTCCGTCCCGTGCGCCCGACAGGGCCGGCGTCCGGCGCCGGGCCGCGCGGTGGCGACGAGGCGGGAACCCCCGAGGGATGCGGCACGCCGGTCAGAGACCGTAGCCCTCCAGCAGCCGCAGCCACACCTCGCTGATGGTGGGATAGGCGGGCACCGCGTGCCACAGGCGGTCCAGGGGGACCTCACCCACCACGGCCACCGTGGCGGCGTGCAGCAGTTCCGCCACGTCGTACCCGGCGAAGGTGGCACCGACCAACACCCGCCGGTCCTCGTCGACCACGATCTTCGCGGTGCCCCGGTAGTTCGCGGCGTGCAGTGCGGAACCGCCGACGGCGATGTCCAGTTCCACCACCCGCACCGCCAGGCCCGCGTTCCGCGCCTCCCGTTCGGTGCGTCCCACGCTCGCCACCTCGGGGTCGGTGAAGACCACCTGCGGTACCGCGACGTGGTCCGCCGAGGCCCGGTACCGCGTCCACGGTCCGGGCTGGTCGGCCTCGCCCAGCCCCGAAGCACGGGCCGCCACCACGTCCCCCACGACCCGGGCGTCGTACTTCCCCTGGTGTGTCAGCGGGGCCCGCCCGGTCACGTCACCGGCCGCGTACAACCACCGGCCCGACACCCCGCGCACGAGCCCGCTGTCATCGACGGTCAGGTCGCCGCCCTCGGTGAGCCCCACCGAATCCAGGCCGAGGTCCGAGGTGGCGGGCCGCCGTCCCG
>NZ_AGVX02000678.1 GCF_000239155.1 Actinoalloteichus spitiensis RMV-1378 | reverse complement strand
GTCCGCGCCCCGCGAGGCCGGCGGCGGCGTGGGGACGGCGCCGCGCGCCCGCCCCGCGAGGTCGGCGACCCGGGCGAGCGACGAGGTGACGATCGCCCGTCCAGCCCGCACCAGCCGTTCGGACAGCGGAGGTACCGGCCTCAGGTAGCGGAAGGTACCGGCCTCGGGTAGCGGAGCACCCCGCCGACCCGGGGTGCCCGAGCCCGGTGCGCGGCACCCGAAGTCGCTCGGACACCGCGCGCCGTCACCGCCCCCGCTGCTCCTTCTTCCGCCCGGCGAGGGCGTCGCGCATCCGGTCGACCATGCCGGCGCCGGGATCCATCAGGCGGTTCAGCGGTGGCCGGTCCGGTGCGGCCGGATGCGGGTGGGTGGGCGCGGTGTCCTTGGCGCGCAGCACCGCCGAACCCACCTCGGCCAGCTCCCCGGTGGTGCAGGAGCGGTGCAGTTGGGGGAGGATCTCGTTCTCCTCCGAGCGCACGTGCTGTCGCACGTCCCGGATGAACTCCGACACCAGCTCCTCGAACCGGGCGGTGGTCGGGTCCTCCCGCTCCAGGTCCTTCATCAGCCGTTCGAGGTCGGCGTTGGCCTCGATCTCCTGGTCGGCCCAGCCGCTGTGCGCGGGATCGACCCGTCGGAAGAGCGGGAGGACGTACTGCTCCTCGGCGACCGAGTGCCGGACGACCTCCGTGATGGCGTGCGCGGCCAGGTCCCGGCGGTGCTCCGGGGTGCCCTCGGCCCGTTCCAGCTCGGAGAGGATGGCCTCGACCGTGCGGTGATCGGTGGTGAGCACGTCCACGAGGTTCGTGGCCTGTTTCTCGTTGCCCATGTCGTTCCTCACGTCTCGTCCTGGTTCGACTGCTTGTCCTCCGCCGCTCCCGCGTCGTGCTCCGGCGGCGGCTCGGTCCTCGGCGCGGGGGCCTGGCGTTCCTCAGCCCGCCACGAGCAGCACCACACCGCCGACGGCGAGGGCCGGGACGGTGGTGAGCAGGCTGGTGGACAGCGCCGCCCGCCGGTCGAAACCCAACAACGGGATCAGCGCGTCCCCCTTCTGGCTGATCGCGTTGGCCATCAACCCGGCGAGCGGAACCGTTCCGGTGAGGTACAGCGTGGTGAAG
>NZ_AGVX02000679.1 GCF_000239155.1 Actinoalloteichus spitiensis RMV-1378 | reverse complement strand
GTGGGCGTGGGCCGGCGGGGCGGGGTCGGGGTGGGGGTGTGCTCCACCGGGATCGGTGGCCCCTCCACCGAGATCGCGCTGGTGGAACTGGCGCGGCTCGGGGTGCGGACGGTGCTGCGGACCGGGGGCATGGGGGCGTTGTCGGCGCGGATCGCGCCCGGTGACCTGTGCGTGGTCACCGAGGCGGTCCGCGAGGGCGGCGCCGCCTCCTGGTACGCCGACCCCGAGGTGCGGGCGGTGTCCAGCCCCGAGGTGCGCACCGCGCTGGCCGCGACCGCCGACCGGGCGGGGGAACGGGCCCACGGCATCACGGTGCTCTCCTGCGACTCCTACTACGTCGGGGAGGGCCGTCCGGTTCCCGGCCTGGAGGACAGGGCCGCCCGCCGCCTCGCGCAGGTGGAGGCGCTGGGGGTGGACGCGATGGACATGGAGTGCGAGACGGTGCTGGCCGTGGGCGCGGCCGTGGGGCTGCGCGTCGGGGGCCTCCTGGTCGCCCACGCCTCCCGGGCCACCGACAGCTGGTTGGAGGACTACGAGCCGGCGCAGGTGCGGATGCTGCGGGTGGCGGCGGACGCGGCGGTGCGGTTGAGCACGGAGGGCCAGCGGTGACCGCCGTGACGAGGGAACCGGGTCCGGTCGGCGACCCGGCCGCCGGGGAGGACGCCCGCGCCCGGTTCTTCGCCGCCGCCCCACCCGCCGGCGCCGGCGCGGCCCCGGCCCCCGACCTGCGGGTCCGGTTGGGCTCGCTGACCCTGCGCAACCCGGTGATGCCCGCCTCCGGGTGCTTCGGGCCGGAACTGGCCCCGCTGGTGCCCACCGCCGAGATCGGCGCCACCGTCACCAAGACCGTGTTCGCCCGGCGGCGCGGCGGCAACCCGACCCACCGGTTGACCGAGACACCGATGGGCATGATCAACAGTGTCGGCATCCCGAGCCTGGGCACCGACGGGTTCGTCCGCGAGGTGCTGCCCCGCTACCGGGCGATGGCCGCCCCGGTGATCGTCAGCGTCGGCGGCCTGGCCGTGGGCGAGTACCTCACCGTCATGGACGAACTGGCGGGGGCGCGGTTCGACGGGGTCGAGGTGAACGTGTCGTGCCCCAACCTCGAACACGGCGGCCTGGACATCGGCACCGACCCGGACGCGGTGGCCCGCGTCGTCTCCGGTGTCGTCGCCCGCACCGACGTCCCCGTGCTGGTCAAGCTCACCCCGATGGTGTCCTCCATCGGCGAGGTGGCCCGCGCCGCCGAGGAGGCCGGCGCCACCGCGTTGACCGTGGCCAACTCCTTCCCCGGCATGGCCCTGGACCCCCGCACCCGCCGGCCGGTGCTGGGCAACCGGGTCGGCGGGGTGTCCGGGCCCGCCGTCAAACCCCTCGCCCTCCGGCTCACCTGGGCCACCGTCCAAGCGGTGGGTGTTCCGGTGATCGGTTGTGGTGGTATCTCCACCGTGGACGATGCGTTCGATTTCCTGGCCGTCGGCGCCACCGCCGTCCAGGTCGGCACGGCGCACTTCGCCCGGCCGTTCGTCATGGCCGAGATCGCCCGCGGACTCGCGGCGCGGTGCGCGGCGGCGGATGCCACCCGACTGACCGACTACGTCCGGACCCTGGGGGAGACATGAGCGTCGACAAGCCGATGCAGGTCGTGGTGCGCGCCTTGGACGTGCTCACCGCGTTGAGCAACGCCCGGGGCGGCAGGACCCTCCAGGACCTGCACGAGGAGCTCGACATCCCGCTCGGCAGCATGCACCGCGTCCTGTCGACCCTCTCCCAGCAGGGTTTCGTCAGCCGGTCCCGGGTGAACAAGCGGTACTTCCTCGGCCCGGCGGCCCGCGCGTTGTCCGCGCAGCGCTCCCACGGTGGCAGCCCGCTCGTGGTGCCCCCGGCGGCGCTGGCGCGGGCCGGTGAGGAGAGCGGGGAGACGGTGTTCCTCACCGAGATGATCGGGGAACAACCCGTCTGCGTGGCCCTGGTGGAGGCCAGGCACCCGCTCCG
This sequence comes from Actinoalloteichus spitiensis RMV-1378, assembly GCF_000239155.1. Lineage (GTDB taxonomy): Bacteria > Actinomycetota > Actinomycetes > Mycobacteriales > Pseudonocardiaceae > Actinoalloteichus_B > Actinoalloteichus_B spitiensis. Next base: position 536 of record NZ_AGVX02000679.1, on the reverse strand, counting down.
GCTGTTCGTCCGGATCGGGCAGGAGATGCCGTTGCACGCGGCCGCCGCCAGCCGTTCGATCCTGGCCCACCAGCCCGAGGACGTGGTGCGCACCCTGCTCGCGGGCACCTCGATGACCGGGTTCACCGCCGGCACCCCGCGCACCGTGGCCGAGGTGCTCGACCACCTGGCCGTGGTCCGGGACCGGGGCTACGACGTGTGCGACGACGAACTCGACCGGGACGTGTGGGCGGTGTCGGCGCCGCTGCTCGCCGCCGACGGGTCCGTCACCTCCAGCGTCACCCTGGCCGCGGCGGGTTCCCGGATGAGCGACCCGCTCACCCGGGCCCGCGCCACGGAGATCGTGCTGCGCGCGGCCAGGGAGATGTCGTTCGACCTGGGGTGGTCCGGCGAGGACGTCGCCCACTCCCCGCAGAGAGGAACCGGATGAACCAGCAGTCCTCCCCCGCGCCCCTCCGGGTGGACCCGACCGAGTTCGCCGCCGACGTCCTGGCCGTCGCCGGCGGCACCCCCGGCCAGCCCGCGTCCCTGCCCGC
>NZ_AGVX02000680.1 GCF_000239155.1 Actinoalloteichus spitiensis RMV-1378 | reverse complement strand
CGGGGCGCCCGTGGTGGCGGCGGAGGCCGGGAACGCCGGGGACAGCCCGCTGCTCGCGGGCCGAGGGCTCGTCGGCGGCCAGTCCGCCGCCTACGTCTGCCGGGGCTCCGTCTGCGATCGCCCGGTGACCGGGGCCAGCGAGCTCCGGGACCTGTTGCTCACCGCCCGGGAGCGCTGAGGAGGGGGGCGGCGACGGCCCGGCCGGCCGTCCGCCCGGCCGGTGCGGGGCGGGGCGGGTGCCACCACGGGCGGCGGGTCGCACATCCACGACGAGCTGTGTCCGGGGGCCGGTGGCGGCGCACCGCCCCGGGTGGGGTGGTGGGTCATCGCGGATCTTCCCGGACGGGCGCGTTCCTGCCACCGTGCGGTGGTCGCGTGTGATGACCGCGGCCCACCGGGGCGTCGAGGAACTCTCCACCCGTGGCTACCAGCAGCCACGCCCGACGCCCCCGCGCACCGGATTTCCGAGGGGCAGTGAACCGTGCCCCCGGAGGTTTGTGGTTGAGGCGAAAACGACTGGGTTCCCGTTCCACCGTGGAGGATGCTCTCTCCTGGAAGGATGATCCCGCCCCGAGCCGGCGTCCCGATGACCCCGCGCTCGATGCGGCGACCGCCGGGTGGGGCACCACCCTGCGGTACGCGCTCCTGCTGCTCGTGCGCCGTGGCAGCGTCGGGATCGGCGCGCTGGTGCTGCTCTACCTCGGGCACCGCGGCGGCGTGTTGTGACCGCTCCGCGCGGCGGGGGCGCGGTGGGGCCACCGGCTCGTCGCGCCCCCGCACGGCCTCTCAGGCGTAGAGGACGAGCCAGATCGCCACGTAGTGGGAGAGCGCCGCGAGGGCCGTCGCCGCGTGGAAGAACTCGTGGTAACCGAAGGTCTCCGGCCAGGGGTTGGGCCAGCGGGTGCCGTAGAAGACCGCGCCGCAGGTGTAGAGCAGCCCGCCGACCAGCAGCAGCGCCACGGCGGCGACGCCTCCGGCCTCGGCGAGGTCGGGGATGACGAAGACGGCGACCCAGCCGAGGGCGACGTAGATCGGTACCCCGAGCCACCGTGGTGCGCGGGGCCAGGCGAGCTTGAGCACGACGCCGCCGACCGCGCCGACCCACACCACGGCCAGCACCAGGCGCCCGGTGTCCGGAGGCAGCGCGAGGAGGGTGAACGGGGTGTAGGTGCCCGCGATGAAGAGGAAGATCATCGAGTGGTCCAGCCGCTTCATCCACAGCCGGGCCCTGGCGCTGACCCAGGTGCGCCGGTGGTACAGGGCGCTGACTCCGAACAGGCCGAGCACGGTGATCGTGTAGACCGTGGTGGACAGGGCTGCCCGGGCGCTCACCGTCGTGGCGGCCAGCACGATCAGCGTCACGCCGGCGCCGATCGAGACCAGGAACGACCAGAAGTGGATCCAGCCGCGGGCCCGCGGCTTCGGAGGTGCCGGTGGCAGCGGGGCGATGCCGTTCGTAGCGGTCACGTCCTCGAGGTTACGGCACCGTAGGTTACGCGTCAGTAGCGCGCTCCCCACATCCCGACCCCCGTGCTCCCGGGGCTGGCCCGACCGCCTCGTGCCCCGGCCCGTCGTCCCGCGTCCCGCCGTGCCCGCCCAGCGGGCGTTCGCCGGCCGGTGCCGATCGGTAGGCTCGTCCCGTGGGTGTGCTGACTCGGACACGGGACGTGGTCTACGGGGTCTACGAGTGGCGGCTGAGGAAGCACCTCGCCGGCCTGCCCGCTCCCCGGCACGTCGGGGTGATCCTGGACGGCAACCGGCGGTGGGCGCTGGAGGCGGGCTTCTCCGACGTCAGCGACGGCTACCGCGCCGGCGGGCGGAAGATCGCAGAACTGCTCGACTGGTGCGCGGAGGCGCGGGTCGAACTGGTCACGCTCTTCATGCTCTCCAGCGACAACGCGAACCGTCCGAGGGATCAGCTCCAGCCGTTGCTCGACGTGATCGCCGACGTCGTGGACCAGCTGGCCGAGGCGACGAACCCGTGGCGGATCAGGATCGTCGGTGCGCTGGACCTCCTGCCCGGTGGCACGGCGGCGCGCCTCTCGGCGGCGGAGGCCAGGACGCGGGACAGGAACGGGGTCGCGGTCAACATCGCCGTCGGCTACGGGGGGCGGCAGGAGATCGCCGACGCGGTGCGCAAGCTGCTGCACGACCGCGTGGACCAGGGCGGCTCCCTGGAGGAGCTGGCGGACGAGCTCAGCGCCGACCACATCACCCGCCACCTCTACACCTCCGGCCAACCCGATCCCGACCTGGTGATCCGCACCTCGGGCGAGCAGCGGCTCTCCGGGTTCCTGCTCTGGCAGTCGGTCTACTCGGAGTTCTGGTTCAGCGAGGTCCACTGGCCGGAGTTCCGGCGGGTCGACTTCCTGCGCGCGCTGCGCGACTACGCGAACCGCCACCGCCGCTTCGGCTCCTGACCG
>NZ_AGVX02000681.1 GCF_000239155.1 Actinoalloteichus spitiensis RMV-1378 | reverse complement strand
GGTGGGGGAGCCCTCCGGGGGGAGGTGGGCGGGCAGCGCCCAGGTGTGTTCGTCGCAGACCGCCCACACCAGGTCGTTCAGGGCGGTGGCCTGGTCGGGCCGGTCGTCGACGAGCACGGTCAGCGCCAACGCGGCGAGCTGTCGACGGCGGGCGAAGTAGGGGCGTTCGTACCCCAGGCGGTCGCCGCGTTCCCGGAAGGCGGCGAACTCCCGGAACCGCAGCGGTGGCGGGCCGGCGCTCACCGCGTCCTCGGCGGCGGCGCGGAGATCGGCCCACAACGGGGCGAACCGGTCGGCGGTGGCCGAGGCACGCAACGCCGCGCGGGTCCGACGGGGCCAGCGGCTCCTCCGCCGCCCGCCACGGTCATCCTGGTGTGCCATCCCGCCGCCCTTCCCGTGACCCCTGACCCCGTCCGCCCCGGTTGACCCCCTTCGCCTGCCCGTGGGACCGCGCCTCCCCGGCTGTCCCTCACTCCTCGCGGAACACCGATCCGTGCCGCACGAAACCCGAGAGGCCGCCGGGCAGCTCGCGGGGCGGCGTCCAGGTCCGCAGGTCGGCGCTGTCGCTGTAGACGTAGCGGGAGGTCGTGTAGCCGTCCAGGTAGATGCGGTAGCGGCCGTCGGGCAGCACGGTCAGCGCGGGGCCCTCCACGCGGCCCCACCCGGCGAAGTCACCGGTGTCCACGAACCGGTAGGGGCCGGTGAGCGCGGGCGCCACGGCGTGCTCGACGACCTTGTCGGTCTCGTTCTTGGCGAACGCGTGGTACTCGCCGGCGTGGTGCACCAGGAAGGTGTCGATGTGGTTGGGGCCGATGCCGGCGAGCTCCACCGGGCCCGACCACCGGGTCAGCTCCGCGTCCTCGGCGGTGAACAGGTGCGGGCGGAACGGGCCGTAGGAGTCGGTGGAGAGGGAGACGACGACGTGCCACCGCCCGGTGGCGGGGTCGCGGAAGAACTCCGGCGCCCAGGTGTTGCGCACCCACCCCGCACCGACCTCCACGGTGGTGTGGTGCCGCCACTCGGCGAGGTCGTCGCTGACGGCCAACGCGAAGTCCCCGGTCTCCCAGCCGGTGGTGTGGGCGACGATCCAGCGGTCGCCGTGCCGGATGACGGAGGGGTCCCGCACCAGGCCGGTCGGGGGTTCGTAGGCGGGGCCGTGGAGCAGGGTGAAGGTGGTGGCGTCCGCCGACTCGTAGACGTACATGTTGCTCTCGCTGTCGTTGGTGAACGCGGTGAAGACGTAGCGCACCCTGCTCCTCATCCCTCCCACTGCCGGTGGCGGCGCGGCCCAGCCGTGCCGTGGGTGATCCTGCGTGCGGTGCGGGCTGGCCGACAAGGCCGTGCGCGTCCGAGGACGGGGTTTGACCGAAGTCAGCCCATCTCCGGCCCTGGCGTACCGGGGAGCGCTCCGGCCGCGTCGGTCACCCCTGGGAGACCGGGAACGGCTGGGGACGGCCGGTTCCGGCCGGTGTCGCCGGGAGCCGGGGCGGTGGCTGGTCCCGGCGGCGCGGGCGGGGCTAGGGTCCAAATCCGACCCTTGGAAAAAGTCCCCGGCCCGGCTGGTGGGCTCGCGGGCACCGGAGGGGGAGGAGGGTGCCGTCTTGCGTCCTCGATCCTCGCGGGACATCCGCAGGGTGAACCGCTTCGACCTGCTCCGGCGCGTGTACTCGGCCGAGCACCCGGTCACCCGCCAGTGGTTGGTGACCGCGACGGGGCTGTCCCCGGCCACCGTCGCCACCCTGACCACCGAGCTGCTCGCCCTCGGGGTGCTCGTCGAGGCCGGCCGGGAGGACTCCGGTGGCGGTCGTCCCCGGGCGCGGCTCGCGGTGAACGGGGACCACGGTGTCCTCGTCGGCGTGGACGTCGCCGAGACCTACGTCCGTGCCGACCTGTTCGACCTCGCGTTGCGCGGCCTCGACTCGGGGCGCCGGGAGATCGGACCGGAGGACCACCAGCCCGACGTGGTGGCGGCACACGTCATCGGCCTGGTGCGGGGCATGTTCGGCCGGCGGCGGCTGACCCGGGACCGCCTGCTCGGGATCGGGGTGAGCCTGCCGGGGCAGCGGCACACCGACAGCGGGGTGTCCCTGTTCCCCGCCGCCGTCGGCGCCTACGAGGACGGTGACCCGGAGGGCAGGTTCCGGGGGCTGCTGGCGGACGCCTTCGGACGGGCACCCTTCCTGGAGAACCCGCTGAAGGCCAGCACCGTCGCCGAGCTGTGGTTCGGCGGGGGGCGGGCCGCCCACGACCTGGCGGTGGTGACCCTCGGAACCGGGGTCGGCGTGGGGATCGCGGTCGACCAGCGCCTGTACCGGGGCGCCACCGACGCGGCCGGGGAGTGGGGGCACACCCTGCTGGTCCCCGGCGGACGGCCCTGCCGCTGCGGCGGGACCGGCTGCGTCGAGGCCTACGTGGGCGCTCCCGGCATCATGGCGACGCTGCGCGAACGCGACCCGGGTGGCCCACTGCTCCACGCCGAGGAGTCCGCCACCGTCGAGGCGTTGGCCGCCGCCGCCGGCCGGGACGACCCGCGTGCCCTCGCCGTGCTCGACGAGGTGGGCACCACCCTCGGTGCCGCCCTCGCCACGCTGGTCAACATCCTCAACCCCGACACCGTGGTGCTCGGCAGCTGGGTGGCCGCTCGCCTGGGCCGCTGGCTGCTGCCCGCCGCCCGGGCCGGCGCCGCCACCCACGCCCTGCCCCGCAACCTCGCGGCCGTCGACTGGCGGCTGTCCGGGGTGGAGGGACACGCCGTGAGCCTGGGCGTCGCCGCCCTGGCCCTCGAAGGACTCGTCGCGGGCGGCCCGGCGGCCGCGCCGCGTCCCGACCCCGTTCCGACGACCGCCCACCGGGAGCGCTGACATGCCCGAATTCGCCATTGGTGACGACGACTTCCTGTTGGACGGGCAGCCGTTGCGCATCATCTCCGGTGCCCTGCACTACTTCCGGGTCCACCCCGACCAGTGGGCGGACCGGCTGCGGAAGGCCCGGTTGATGGGGCTGAACACCGTGGAGACCTACGTCCCGTGGAACCTGCACCAACCGACGGCGGAGGACTTCACCGCCGAGGCCGGGCTCGACCTCCCCCGGTTCCTGCGGCTGGCCGAGGCGGAGGGGCTGCACGTGCTGCTGCGCCCCGGCCCCTACATCTGCGCGGAATGGGAGTTCGGCGGGCTGCCCGCCTGGCTGCTGGCCGACCCCGAGGTGCGGCTCCGTTCCACCGACCCCACCTACCTGGCGGCGGTGGAGCGCTTCCTCGCCCGGCTGCTGCCGCTGGTGGTCCCCCACCTGGTGACCCGGGGCGGGCCGGTGTTGGCCGTGCAGGTGGAGAACGAGTTCGGCGCCTACGGCCGGGACCCGGAGTACCTGGAGCGGGTGGCGGAGTTCCTGCGGGCCGGCGGGGTGGACGTCCCGTTGTTCACCAGCGACCAGCCCTCCGAGGAGATGTTGGCGGCCGGGGGCCTGCCCGGGGTGCTGCGCACCGGCAACTTCGGGTCCCGGGCGGCGGCGAACCTCGCCCGGTTGCGGGAGGGCCAGCCCACCGGGCCGCTGATGTGCATGGAGTTCTGGCACGGGTGGTTCGACCGGTGGGGCGGGCCGCACCACGTGCGCGACCCCGAGGACGCGGCGGCCACGCTGGACGAGCTGCTGGCGGCCGGTGCCTCGGTGAACTTCTACATGTTCCACGGCGGGACCAGTTTCGGCTTCCTCAACGGCGCCAACGACAACGGCCGGTACCTGCCCACGGTGAACTCCTACGACTACGACGCCCCGTTGTCGGAGAGCGGGGACCCCACGCCCAAGTACGCGGCGTTCCGCGAGGTCATCGCCCGCCATGCCCCCGTCCCCGACGAGCCGGTGCCCGCTCCGGCGCCGCGCCTGCCGGAGACGGCGGTCAGTCTCGACGAGTCCGCCGCGTTGCTCCCGGCCGTGGACCTGCTCGCCGAGGGGGTCGCCGCCGAGCGGCCGCTGACGATGGAGGAACTGGGGCAGTCCTACGGTTTCGTGCTCTACCGGACCACCCTGCCGGCGGCGGTGGACGGGGTGCTCGTCGTCGAGGACGTGCACGACCGTGCCCAGGTCTTCGTGGACGGCGCGCCGGTGGGCGTGTTGGAGCGGGAGCACCGCGAGCGGGCGTTGGCGCTGCGGGCACCGGCCGGTGCCCGGCTCGACCTGCTGGTGGAGAACCAGGGGCGGGTGAACTACGGCGAGAAGCTGGCCGACCGCAAGGGTGTCCTCGGCGGCGTGTTCGTCGACGGGGCCGAGGTGACCGGGTGGACCTGCCACGCGTTGCCGCTGTCGGCGGAGCAGTTGGCGGCCGTCCCGTTCGCGGCGGCCACCGGGCTGCCGGCCGGGCCGGGACTGCACCGGGGGACCGTGCGCGTCGAGCGGCCGGCGGACACCTTCGTCTCCCTGCCGGACTGGACCAAGGGGGTGGTCTGGATCAACGGCTTCGCCCTGGGCCGGTACTGGCGGCGCGGCCCGCAACGCACCCTTTACGTGCCCGGCCCGGTGCTGCGTGCCGGTGCCAACGAGGTCGTCGTCCTGGAGCTGGAAGCCGCGACCTCGCGTGCGCTGGTGCTGGTGCCCGAACCCGACCTGGGGCACACCCAGGAGTGACCGCTCCGGCGCCTCCTCGTGGCGTCGGGTTCTCCGGGCGGGGTCGGTACGCCGGCTCCGCCCTCCCCGGGCGGTCCCGTCCCTGAACTCGGTTCGCGTGTTCCTCCCGCGCACCACGTCCCCGCGCGGCGGGGTGTGGTGCGCGACCGGTGGCCGTCCGGTCGGGCATCGGGACCTCCGCCTGGGTGGCGGGCGCGGGTCGGCCGCCGCGCTGGTGTCGGTGGGTCAGTCCGCCCGGTGGGTGGTGCGGTCGCCGGCCCCGAGTCCGGTGAGCAGCGTGTCGACCACGCGTGCGGCGGCCGCGTCCAGCTCGGCCGGTGCCGGCTCCTCGGCCAGGTCCTCGGCGGCGGCGTGGATGAGCCCGTAGTACACCCGGCTGGCCCAGTCGGGGTCCACGTCCGGGCGCACGGCCCCGGCGTCGCGGGCCCGGCGGAACAGGGTGACGCAGCGGGCGCGGGTGTCGGTGTGGACGCGCACCACCTCGGGGTGGTCGGAGCGGACGCCCATGGCGAAGCGCCAGGTCCGTTTGATGCGCAGCACGTGGGCGGTCACCTCGTGCAGGGCGACCAGGGGTGGGGCGCTGTCGGGTCGGCCGGCCAGGACCGCCGCCTCCAACTGCTGGGCCGCCAGCACGGTCAGCGAGGAGACGAGGTCCTCCCTGCTGGCGAAGCGCCGGTGCACCGTCGTGCGCGCGACTCCCGCCTCGGCGGCGATGCGTTCCATCGTGGCCCCGGGCTCCTGGCTGAGCACCCGTTCGGCGGCGGCGAGGATGGCGCGCACGGTGCGTTCGGCGTCCGCGCGCCGGGCGCGTCCCGGCCCTGGTGTCTGTTCCGTGTCGTGGTCCCGCATCACCGTGCCCTCCCCGGCGGGGAGCGTACCGCCGTGGCACCACTCCCCCCATAGTTGCTACATTCCTGTAGCAACTAGTCCCCGAGTCGCGTCACTCGAGTAGTGGTGGAAGGGAATCCTGGTGGATCTTCACCTGAGCGGGAAGACAGCAGTGGTCACCGGCGGGAGCCGGGGCATCGGCCGCGCCGTCGCGGCCGTCCTCGCCGACCAGGGAGTCCGGGTGGTGGTCGGCGCCCGCCGCGCCCCCGACCCGCCGGTGCCCGGCACGACAGCCGTCACCGCCGACCTCGCCACCGAGCAGGGCGCGCGGGACCTCGCCGACGCGGCGCTCGCGGAACTCGGCGCGGTCGACATCCTGGTGAACAACGTCGGAGGCGGCGACGGTGGTGACGGCCAGACCGGCGGGTTCCTGGAGACCTCCGACGCCCTGTGGCACGCCACCTTCGAACTGAACCTGTTCAGCGCGGTCCGCGTCACCCGGCACCTGCTGCCCAGCCTGCTCGAGCAGCGCGGCACCATCGTCACCGTGTCCTCCAACGCGGGGAGGACGCCCAGCGCCGGCCCGTTGCCCTACGCGGTGGCCAAGGCCGCGCTCACCGCGTTCGGCAAGGGCCTCGACGCGGAGTACGGGTCCCGCGGCGTCCGGGTGAACACCGTCTCCCCGGGGCCGGTGCGCACCGACCTGTGGGAACACCCCGACGGCTACGGCGCGGCGCTCGCCCGCTCGCTGGGCATCCCGCTCGACGACCTGCTCGCCGGCCTGCCCGCCGCCTCGGGCATGACCACCGGCCGGCTCGTCGAACCCCGGGAGGTGGCCCACCTCGTCGCCTACCTGGCCTCACCACTGGCCGGCAGCGTCGC
>NZ_AGVX02000682.1 GCF_000239155.1 Actinoalloteichus spitiensis RMV-1378 | reverse complement strand
CCGGGCGCTCGACCTCCGGTCGGAGCGGAAGCCGGACCGCACCCCCGTGACCGACGCCGACCGGGCCGTCGAGGACCTGATCAGGACGTCCCTCGCGGAACACCGGCCGGCGGACGTGTTCGTCGGGGAGGAGGGCGGGCGGTCCGGGGCGGAGCGGTCCTCCACCGACCGGGTGTGGGTCGTCGACCCCATCGACGGCACCAAGAACTTCCTCCGAGGAGTGCCGGCGTGGGCCACCCTGATCGCCCTGGTGGTGGACGGCACTCCCTCGGTGGGTGTGGTCAGCGCGCCCCGGTTGGGCCGGCGGTGGTGGGCGGCCCGGGGGCTCGGCGCGTGGGCGGCGACGGCTGGGGAAGCCCCGGAACGGCTGCGGGTGTCCACCGTGTCCCGGCTCGAGGACGCCTACCTGTCCACCACGCACCTGGGCAGCTGGGTGGAGCACGCCTCCCGGGAGTCCTACCTGGCGTTGGCCGACGCCTGCTGGGAGAACCGCGCCTTCGGTGACTTCTGGCAGCACTGCCTCGTCGCCGAGGGGGCGATCGACCTGGCGGCCGAACCGGTCGTCAACGCCTGGGACGTCGCCGCCCTCCAAGTGCTCGTCGAGGAGGCGGGTGGCCACTTCTCCGACCTGCGGGGAACACGCACGCACGAGGGTGGTGACGCGTTGTCCTCGAACGGCCTGCTGCACGACGCGGCGCTGCGCGTGTTGGGCGGCTGACCCCTCGCCGGGCACGGGCTCCTCGGCTACGGGGACCCGGCCGGCCGCGACGCCGGCGACCCGGCGGTGGGGAGCCCGGTGGGCGGGGTGGCGGCCTCGGCGGCGGTGACCGGGGGCGCGCTCGGCGGCGTCTCCCCCGTCGCGGCGGTGGGCGGAGCGCTCTCCAGCGCGCCACGGAGCACCTGGGTCCAGGACAACCGCCCGAACAGGTAGAAGCAGGCGACCTGTTCGTTGGAGAACCGCGCCCAGTCGTACCGGTTCCCGTGCTCGCGCCAGAAGACCTCCCAGGCGGGCTCCTCGCCGTTCTCCCCCGGGTCGTGCAGCACGCACCAGGCGTCCTCCGCCTCCCGGCCGACGGACACGACCTCGTCCGGCACCCCCACCCTGGCGAGCCAGTCCGCGATCGAGTTCATGTTCACGTGGTGCCTCCTCCGGTCACCGCGACGTCCAGTCGATCCAGGTAGCCCATCGCCACCAGCTCGGCCACCGCGTACGTGGTGCGGTACCTCACGGCTCCCCCTGGTTGGGCGAACCACGCGGCCGTCGCGCCGGCCCACACCGGCAACGGCCGGGTGACCCGGTACCGCGCGTACTCGCGGTCGGCGTGGTCCGGTGGCAGCGACCGCGACTCGAACGCCGCTCCCGCGCGGCAGAGCAGGCGTCCCTCCTCGTCGCCGAACCTGTCCAGTTCCGCCCCTTCGGGCAGCACCACGGGCTCCAGTCCACCCGGGTCCGCGGCGCCCTCGGGGAAGAGCTCCGGCGGGGGCCAGGCGTACTCGGGCGGGCGACCCGTCTCCAGGTCGATGCCGCGCACCACGAACCGGCGGGCCCAGTCGTGGTCGGTGGACCGCTGGGCCGGCCCGGGAACGGCGACGACCGCGCCGGGTGGTGGCGCCCCCTCGGGCCCGGGGCGGGGGCCGGTGCCCTCGGTGTCCTCCGCCCGAGGTGTGTCCAGGGTGTCCACCAGGTCCGCGCGCGGGTGGTCCTGGGGCGCGTACCTGCCGCCGGGCGCGTAGTCGTGGTCGGGGCCGGGAGCTGGTCGTTGGCGGGCGGGTTCGACCTCGGGGACCGGGATGCGCCCGAGGGGGAACAGGTGCATGACGAACGAGGCGACCTCGGGCAGCTCGCCCTGCGGTGTGGGGGCTCGTCGTGTCGTCCGCCCCTCGGCCGGCGGCGCCGCCGGTCCCTCCGGAGATCCGGGACCGATCACCTGCTTGGCGGCGGGAGCCGCACCGGCCACCGGGACCGCCGGCTGCTGGCCAGGGGCCGGAACCGGGGCCTGGCCGGGGGCCGGGGCGACAGCGGTCCCCGGCGGCACGGCCGTTCCGCCGCCCACGGGGAACTCGGGCCGGAACGGCACCGGTTTCGGCTGGGCACCG
>NZ_AGVX02000683.1 GCF_000239155.1 Actinoalloteichus spitiensis RMV-1378 | reverse complement strand
GCAGCCCGAACACCAGGGAGCCGCTGACGTTCACCAGCAGCGTGCCGAGGGGGAAGGGGCCGGAGTGCCATCGCCGCGCCGTCCGGTCCAGCAGGTAGCGCAGCGGCGCGCCGACACCGGCGCCCACGGCCACCAGGAGCGCGGTCAACACGCCGTGCTCCCGGTGGCTGCGGGCACGCCAGGGGACGGGGTGCCCGCCGGCCGTCCGCCGTCAGGTCCGTGCCGTCTCAACACCGCCCCTCCCGTGCCCCTATCCACCGCCGGCCGACCGCGTCCCCGGCCGCCACGGCCACCAGCGCGCCCAGGAGGGTGCCCGTGAGCACCAGCACCGCCGCGACCGGCCTCCCGGCGGTCAGCAGGGACGTCACCTCGACGCTGTGGGCGGAGAAGGTGGTGAATCCGCTGAGGACACCGGTGACGAGGAACGGCCGGAGCAGGGGGAGGCGGGGCAGGACCCTCGGGACGAGCGCGGCCACCACGCCGATCAGGAAGGACCCGAGCAGGTTGACCGCCCAGGTCGCGAGGGACGGGCCGCCGGAGGGCAAGGCGACGCCGACACCGTAGCGGGCCAACGACCCCGCCACGCCGCCCAGCGCGACCGCGACCACCGTCGCGAACTGCCCTCTCCCGGCCATGACGACTCGACGGTAGTCCCCGGGGAGGGCCTTCGGTAGCGTGCCCGGCATGAGCTCCCCTCGCCCGAACCCCCCGCAGCTGCTCTGGTACGCCTTCGGCGGTCGCCTGCCGGAGCGGTACCGGGAGTGGGTGCTCGCCGACCTCACCACCCGCGGCTGGCTGTGGCGGTACGGGGTCCGGGCGTTCGTCCGCCTCGCTCCGGTTGCCGCGCTGGTCGCCTGGGTGCTGTGGCTCGTCAGCGGTGAACCGCTGGTCGCGGCGATGTCGGTCTCGCTGGGTCTCATCGTCGGGGTGTACTTCTCCCTCTCCTACGCCATCGAGAAGGCGGACTCCCGCCTCGTCAGGTACGGCTACCCGCCCAACCACGCCTCGGCGGTCCGGAGGGCGGACCGGGAGCGGCTGCGGCAGGAGGAGAGCGCCCGCTACGCGGCCCGCTGGCGCCACGCCCCCTGAGCGGCGGCCGCCCGCCACCCGCTCCGGCTCGTCCCCCGCCCTCGCGCGTCCTCCGGCCGCACGGGCGACCTCGGCTCGCCGCTCGCGCCTGGGC
>NZ_AGVX02000684.1 GCF_000239155.1 Actinoalloteichus spitiensis RMV-1378 | reverse complement strand
GGCGGCGCGGGCCGGAGCCCGCAGCAGCTCCACGGTCCGGGCCGCGAAGGAGTCCGGTGACGGCTCGGTCAGCTCGAAGGCGTTGGCGACCGCGTTGGAAGCGTGCAACGCCGGGTCGACCAGGACCGCCGGGCGGCCGGCGAGCGCGGCCTCCTGGAGCACCAGCCCCTGGGTGTCGCTCTGGGAGGGGAAGGCGAACACGTCGCAGGCGGCGTAGGCCGAGGCGACCTCGTCCGCTGGCTGTTCCCCGAGCACGTGCGTGCGGTCCGCGATGCCGTGCCGCTTCAGCATCCGGCGCAGCTCACGCTTCTGGTACACCGCGCCCACCAGGGCCAGCCGTGCGTCCGGCAGCTCGGCCGCCACGCGTTCGAAGGCCGGCACCAGCAGGTCGATGCCCTTCTCCCGGTTCACCCTGCCCACGAAGAGCACCACTGGCGCCCGCTCGGGGATGTTCCACCGCCGCCGGAAGTCGACCGCGGCGTCCGCGCCGAGCGACGGCCTGCTCACGGCGGCGGGAGCGACGAACATCCTGTCCTCCGGCACCGACAGTGTCGTGCGCTCCAGGATGGCCGGCGTCGGGACGACGACGGCGCCGGCGTCCTCGAGCAGCAGCTCGTTCACGGCGTCGATCAGCGCCCGCTTGGCGTTCCGGCCGCGCCCCACCTTGGGGACGGGGCGGTCCAGTCGGCGCGCGTACATCCGCAGCATCAACCGGAGCGCGAAAGTCGGCGCCCGGTAGGCCTCGGCGTAGGCGTGCAGGTCGGTGTGGTAGGTGTGCACCACCGGCACCCCCAACCGGCGGGCCGTCATGATGCCCAACAGCCCAGCCGGGCCGGGGGTGTGCACGTGGACGACGTCCGGCGCCCAGCCGGCAAGCTGGTCCACGTGCGCCGCGCGCGGCAACACCAGCCGCAGCGCCGCGACGCCGCAGGGGACGGAGTCCAGCGTCAGCACGCCGCGTTCCGCACCCTGGGACGGGTGGTGGGGCACCACGAGGACGCTCTGGTGGCCCTGGTCGACCAGGCTTCCGAGCAGGGTGCGCGTCGAGGTGACGATGCCGTCGCGTCGGGGGAGGTTGGTGTCGCTGAAGTGCATGACCCGCACCGGAGCGGGTCTCGCTTCCTGGCGCAGGCGGCGAACCGGCTTGGGCACCGGCCGCGGCCGGGCGGGGCGCGGCGTGGGTCGCGTGGTGCTGGTCGGATTGCCGGATTGGGAACTGTCCATGATCCCCTCGGTGCGCGGGTCGTCTCGGTAGAGCCTGCGGTCGGGCGACCGTGGGCCACGGCGAGGACGACGTGGGACCCCTGCCGTTCCGCACCTGCCCCGGGAGTCGTCGGCATGACGTCGCGTGAGCAGGTGGGCGCCGCTTTGCGCCGCTGTCGGGAGCAGGGTAGACGGCCGCTGTTCCCGTGGGGGTCTGCAGGTCGTGGTCGCAGCAGGACAGTGACACACCAGCGGCGGGCGAATCAATCGCCCGTCCGCCATTTCAGGGTCATCTCAGGGATCACTCAGGGATTTCGTCCGCCGGTCACCTTCCGATAACCTCGCGCGTATGCGCGGTCGCGGGGTTCCGTCCCCCCGGGGGG
>NZ_AGVX02000685.1 GCF_000239155.1 Actinoalloteichus spitiensis RMV-1378 | reverse complement strand
CGGCGGGCCCCGGCCACGGGGGTGGACCCGCGCCGGCGCCCGGAGCGGCGGGAGCCTCCCGCGAGTAGTCGTTCATCCCCCGACTGAGCTAACGTCAGTCAGACGTGCGGTACTGGATCATGCGATGCGGACGGGGCTGCCCGGTCGGACCGGGTCACCGAAGTTCGAGAGCCAGATCACGTGTCGGCGCGCAACGCCGACACGGGTGGGAACGTCCTCCTCCCAGGAGGAGGAACCCGGCCGGCGCCAGCGCGCGGGTCGGCCCGGCGCCGGAACCTCGTCGAACGCCTCCGTCCATCACCGGTCCTCTCGTGAGAGAGCGTTTCGCGAATCGTGCGGGTGAGCCGTCCTCGCTCGCCCCGTGGAAGGGGTTGTTCCTGCCGTGATCCTGGCTCGGGCGAAAGGCGCCTCCAAGCTGCTGGGTCTCTGTCTGATAGCCGGAGTGCTCCTCGCCGCCGTCTTCTTCCCCGCGGCGGCCGGCTTCGGCGCGGTGTCCAACCAGGCGGCCGACACCGTGAGCGGGACATCGGCCGAGATGGAGAGCGCCGAACCCGCGGTGGTCACCACGGTGACCGACCGCGACGACAATCCGATCGCCTACCTGTACCACCAGAACCGGGTGATGGTGGGACCCGACGAGATCTCCGACGAGATGAAGGCGGCCATCGTCGCCGTCGAGGACCACCGGTTCTTCGACCACGACGGCGTCGACTGGCAGGCGACCTTCCGGGTCGCCGTGCAGAACCAGTTCGCCGGCCGCATCGAGGGCGGCGGGTCGACCTTGACCCAGCAGTACGTGAAGAACTACCTCGCCTTCATCGTGGGCGACGGTGATGAGGAGGCCTTCGGTGAGGCCACCGAGGCGACGATGGCCAGGAAGCTGCGGGAGGCCCGCATCGCCCTGGACATCGAGAAGCGCATGACCAAGGACGAGATCCTGACGGGCTACCTGAACATCGTGCCCTTCGGGAACGAGACCTACGGGGTGCACCAGGCGGCGCGCACCTACTTCGACACCACTCCTGACCAGCTCAACCTGCCGCAGGCCGCGCTGCTCGCCGCCGTGGTGAACGCGCCGAGCGTGCTGAATCCCGGCCGGAACCCAGAGGACGCCCAGCGCCGCCGCAACCTCGTGCTCAACCGCATGGGTGAGGAAGGCATGCTCGGCGCCACCGTCGAGGAGAGCCGCCAGGTCGCGGAGGAGGCCAAGCAGGAACCCCTCGGCGTGGTCAACCCGCTCAACCGCCTGCCCAACGGCTGCGTCGGTCACGGCAACGGCGACGTCAACGGCTTCTTCTGCTCCTACGTGATGAACTACCTTCGCGAACACGGCTTCGACGACGAGGACCTCAAGCGCAACGGGTACACGATCAAGACGACGCTGGACCCGGTGGCGACGCAGGCCGCCAAGGCCGCAGCCGAGGAGGAGGTCGCCAAGACCACCCCGGGCGTCGCCAACGTGATGGCGGTGGTCGAACCAGGGCGGGAGTCGCACAAGGTGCGGGCGCTGGTCGCCAACCGCGACTACGGCGTCGACTCGGACCGGGGACAGACCAGCTGGGACCTGCCCAGCGCGGTGATGCCCTTCGGAACGGGGTCCACCTACAAGATCTTCACCGCCGCCGCCGGGCTCGAGCAGGGCTACAAGATCCACCAGGAGTTCGACTCACCGGAGTCCTACACCTCGTCCGTGTACCGCAACGGCACCAACCCCTACGTGGTCACCGGGGGCATGGGCCACAAGGTCTCCCTCCAGGACTCCCTGGCGCACTCCCCCAACACCACCTTCGTGCAGATGTCCGAGGAGATCGGGCTGGACAACGTGGTGGACATGGCCTACCGCCTGGGGCTGCGCAAGGGCATGGACGGGGTCAACCACAACGGCACCGGCATCGACCCGGACTCGGACGACCCCCGGGTCAGCATGTCCCAGCGGGACTTCCTCAAGCAGAACAACATGGGCGCGTTCACCCTCGGCTTCACCCCGACCAGCGTGTTGGAGCTGGCCAACGTCAGTGCCACCCTCACCAGCGGCGGGGTGTGGTGCCCGCCCTCCCCGATCGAGTCCATCACCGACAAGCACGGCAACCCGGTCGAGATCGAGGAACAGCCGTGTGAACAAGCCGTCGACGAGGGCCTGGCCAACTCGATGGTCGTCGCCCTGAGCAAGGACGACACGGTGGGGACGGCGGCGAACGCCGCCAACGTCACCGGCTGGAACCGGCCCGCGATCGGCAAGACCGGTACGACCCAGGGACACCGCTCCGCCGCTTTCACGGGAGCCACCCCGCAGATGGCCGGCGCCGTGCTCATCTTCGGCGACAGCGCCTCGCCCCAGCCGATCTGCAGTGGCCCGCCGGTCACCGAATGCGGCGTGGGCAACATCTACGGCGGGCACGCCCCCGCCAGGACCTGGTTCCGGGCCATGAACGTCATCCTGGAGGGAACCGAGGTCGCGGGACTGCCGCAGGCGGATCCCCGCCACCTCTGAGCACCGGGGAGGCCTCGCGGTCGAGGCGATGCCCCGTGCGATCGGGAAGGCCCGGGGGCCGTCCTCGAGAATGAGAGGATGGCCACCCGGTCTCCGGGCCCGAACCCCGCCGACCGGGCGAAACGCCCGACGCCCCCGTGCGGGCCCCTTGACTGAATCGAGATGATTCACGCGTGCCCACTCGGGTAACCGGGGAGAGTAAGGGGAGAGTTGTCCGCGCGCAGCGCGTCCGCCGGTGGACGTGCCGGGTCACCCCCTGCCCCGAGGGGAACGAAGCAGGCGAGGAGGAAGCGGTGATCGGCGATGACACGGGAACGCGGCAGGGGACGCCGCTGGAACTGCGTCCCGACCAGCCCGACCCGGCACGCGGTGCCGGCACCGCCGGGGAGCCCGAGCCGCTGCGGATGGGCGCCGCCG
>NZ_AGVX02000686.1 GCF_000239155.1 Actinoalloteichus spitiensis RMV-1378 | reverse complement strand
GCCGTCCGAACCACCGGAGGAGCCGGACCCGCCGGCGTTGCCGGACCCGCCGGGCGAGTCGGAACCCGACCCCGAACCCGGAGCGCTGGTGCCTCCCGTCTTCCCCCGCCTCCGCACGCTGGGCAGGACGGACCGGGCCTTCGCCGGGTTCAACCGGCTCAGTTTGGGCAGGCTGAGCCGGGGCGCCGGCTCGTCCTCGGTCGGACGGTCCTCGGCCTGGCGCAGCAGCGACTTGATCCCGGCGTTGAGGACCGCCACCAGCGGCACCGCCAGCAGCGCGCCGGCGATACCGGCCTGCACGACTCCCACCGTGATCGCGAGGACGACGGCGAGCGGGTGGAGGCGGACGGCCCTGCCGAGCAGCAGCGGTTGCAGGACGTGCCCCTCCAGCTGTTGCACCAGGAGAACGACCCCCAGGACCAGGAGCGCCGTGACCAGGCCGTTGGCGACCAGGGCGACGAGGACCGCGACCAGACCGGACACCACGGCGCCGACTATGGGCACGAACGCGCCGAGGAAGACCAGCGCGGCCAGCGGGATCGCCAGCGGGACCTCCAGGATCACCAGGCCGATACCGATGCCGACGGCGTCGACGATGGCCACCAGCGCGGTGGCCCGCACGTAACCCACCAGCGACTGGAAGCTGTGCACACCGGCCAGCCGGACACGGTCCCTGGTCTCCCCGGAGAAGACCCCGGTCAGGTAGTTCCAGATCCGGGAGCCGTCGTGCAGGAAGAAGATGAGGGTGAAGAGCGCGAGCAGGAGCCCCGTGAGCAGTTCGCCGACGGTGGTGGCCGTCGAGATGGCACCGGAGGTGATCAACTCCTGGTTCGACTGGAGCACCGCGGTGAGCTGGCCGAGGAATTCGTCGATCTGGTCCTGCTGGAGCTGGAGCGGCCCCTCGACCAACCAGGTCCTGATGGTCTCGATGCTGTCGACGACCTTGTCCATCAGGTCGGGGAGACCGGTGCTGAAGGCCGTGATCACGAAGGTGAGCACCCCCGCGAGGACGGCGAGCCCGCTCACCATCACCAGCGCGGTGGACACCCCGCGCGGCACCCCCCAGCGCACGAGCCGGTCCACCGCTGGCGCCAGGAGGGCGGCGAGCAGCAGGGCGATGGCCACCGGAACGACCACGAGGGAGAAGGCGCCGACCAGCCAGCCCACCACCCAGACGGCGGCGGCGACCACCAGGAGGCGCCCGCAGACGGCGGCCGCCACCTGCAGCGGACGGGGGACGGGGGGGCCGGGGTCGACGCGCGCTTCCTGTTTCGCCTCACTCACCCCAGCTACGGTAATCGTCCTGGTGGGTCGGGCGGCGCGGGTTCGTGCCGGAAGTCGCCGCCGCGCTCCGGGTGCGACCGGCTCGGCACCACCCGCGCGACGGCCCCGGTCGTGCCGGGGCCTGGGCTCACCTCTGCCTCCACGTGGTACCGCCCCTGGTGGAGGGCCTGGGATGCGGTCCGGAGTCATCCGGTCCGGTGATCTTTGCCAGCGGGGCTGCCATGAGGTCGATGGCTGTGAGTAACGTATGCGTCGCAGCCGGTCCACTCCGGATCGGGCTGAGAATCCCTGACGTCGTGCCGATTTCCGCCGCACCGGGAGGATGACCCACGTCATCCTCGGGGTCGATCCTGGAGGTTCAGTTGTCAGCCGCCGACCAGCACACGGGATCAGGAGGTCGCCGCTTGCGGCGCCTGCTGTCGCGTGCCGTGCTGGCCGCCGGGGGCACACTGGCCGCCACGGCGATCGCCTGGACCCTCGGAAGCGGCACCGCTGCCGCCGACCAGAAGGACCCGGCGCCCCGGAGCCTCGTCGGAGCGCTCCGGGAGGCTCCGGCGGCGACGCCCGTCCGATCGGTGCTCGGCACGGTCGACGAACTGGGCGGGGCCACTCTCGGGGCTTCCCACCGGCTCCCCGCCGGCG
>NZ_AGVX02000687.1 GCF_000239155.1 Actinoalloteichus spitiensis RMV-1378 | reverse complement strand
GGCTGGACCCCCGCATCATCGCGGCGCGACCGCTCGGGGAGGCCGCCGGCCTGCTCTGGCTGCTGGTGGTCGCGCTGTTCGTGGGCGGGGACAACGGGTGGCAGCTGCGCATCGCGGGAGTCGTGATCGTGATCCTCGGGGCCAACGGCCTGATCAGGTGGCTGACCACCCGGTACCGGATCACCGAGGAGCAGGTGCTGTTGCGCACCGGGTGGGTCTTCCGGAAACACCTGTCGGTGCCCAGGGAGCGCATCCGGACCGTCGACCTGACCTCCCCGCTGCTGCACCGGGTGTTCCGACTGGTCGTGGTGACCGTCGGCACCGGCCACAGCGCCACGAGCCCGGACGAGCTGTCCTTGAACGCGGTGACCGCCACCGAGGCCGAACAGCTCCGCGTCCTCCTGCTGCGGCGGGCCCAGCCCGGTTCCGAGACGGCGCCGGCCACGAACGCGGCGGGCGAGGGGCCGCTGCCGCCCGGGGCCGAGGTCGGGGAGACGCCGTCGTCGGAGGCGGTTCCGCCGGCGAGCGGGGAGTCCGCTCCTCCCCCGGACCAGCTCTCCCGGTTGCGGCGGTCCTGGCTGCGCTACGCACCGTTGACGCTGGCCGGGCTCGCGGCGTTCGGTGTCCTCTTCGGCACCTCGTACCAGGCGCTGGAGGGGCTCAACGTCGAGATCACCGACTCCTCCGTGCTCGCCGACGTCCAGGAGTGGGTGACCGCGCTGCCGGCCCCCGCGCTGGTGGCCTTCGCCGCGCTGTCGTTCCTCGTGGTCATGGTCGGCGGTGCCCTGGTCGTCTACGTGGTGCGCTACTGGAAGTACGAGCTCAGCCGGGAACACGACGGGACGCTGCGGGTGCGTCGGGGGCTGCTCACCACCCGCTCGGTGTCGATCGAGGAGAAGCGGCTGCGAGGGGTCGAGGTCGTCGAACCGCTGTTGCTGCGCTCCGCGAAGGGTGGCAGCGCGGACGCGATCGTCACGGGCTTCGGACCGCTCAGCGGCGACCGCGACCTGCTGCTGCCCCCAGCCCCCGCCACCGAGGCGCACCGCGTCGCGGGGCTCGTCACCGGGAGGCGCCCCGCGCCCACCCTCACCGGGCTGGCCCGGCACCCCCGGGCGGCGCTGGGGCGACGGCTCGTGCGGACGGTGGTGCCCGCCCTGGGGCTCCTCGGCGGCCTGGCCTGGGCCGTGGTGGAAGGCCCCGTCCCGGTGTGGGCGGGGTACCTGGGGTTGGTGGCCCTGCCGTTGGCGGTGCTGCTGGGCCTGGACCGCTACCGCAACCTGGGCAACCAGCTGGCGGACCGGTACCTGGTCGGTCGGCGCGGTTCGCTGGTGCGTCGCACCTTCGCGTTGCGGACGGACGGCATCATCGGCTGGAAGGTCCGCAGGTCCCTGTTCCAACGACGGGCGGGGCTGGCCACGGTCGTGGCCACGACAGCGGCCGGCGCGGGCCACTACGAGATCCAGGACGTCGATGCGGCGCGGGGGCTGGCGGTGGCGGAGGCTGCCGTACCCGGGTTGCTCACCCCGTTCCTGACCGACGGGCCCCGGCCACCGGTCGGGCACCACGCCGACGACCTCAGCGAACAGGCCGAGGGGCGGAACTAGAATCGCCACGGTGAACGGCCGGCTGGTATGGATCGACTGCGAGATGACCGGTCTCGACCTGCGCTCCGACGCGCTCATCGAGATCGCCGCTCTCGTCACCGATTCGGAACTCACTGTGTTGGGCGACGGGGTCGACGTGGTCATCCACGCCGACGACGCCGCGTTGGAGTCGATGCCCGAGGTGGTGCGCGACATGCACTCCCGGTCCGGTCTCACCGAGGAGGTGCGGCGCTCGACCGTCACGATCGCCGAGGCCGAGCGGTTGGTCCTGGACTACGTGCGCGAACACGTGCCCGACCCGCGCACGGCGCCGCTGGCCGGCAACTCGATCGCCACCGACCGGGGGTTCATCGCCAGGGACATGCCGGAGCTGGACGGCCACCTGCACTACCGGATGGTCGACGTCTCCTCCATCAAGGAACTCTGCCGGCGGTGGTACCCGCGTGTCTACTACGCCCAGCCGGAGAAGGGGTTGGCCCACCGCGCCCTTGCCGACGTCCTGGAGTCGATCAAGGAGCTGCGGTACTACCGCCGGTCCGCCTTCGTCCCCCAGCCCGGTCCGACCACGGACGAACTCCAGGTCATCGCCCAGGAGATCCTGAGCGGGGAGGGCGGGGTCGGCGGCACGGAACTGGCGCGCCGGGCAGGCACCGACTGATCCGCCGAAACCGGCCCCTGGCTTCGGGAAACCGGGACACCGGCCCCACCGTGCGGCCCGTTCGCGCCGCACGCTAAGCTGTCGGCACCACGGTGGTCACGGGACATCCGCTCAATGTGCCGGGACCACGACGGCATGGAGGGTGTAGCTCAGTAGGTAGAGCACTGGGTTGTGGTCCCAGTTGTCGCGGGTTCAAATCCCGTCATCCTCCCCAGTTGCGGAAGGCCGGGTCGGTACTCCTCGGGAGCACCGACCCGGCTTTCCGCTTTCCGGGCGCGACCGGACGGCCGGTCACCGTCGGGGCGCCGGTCAGCGGGAACTACCGGGGGCGCCGGTCAGCAGGACGCGCGCCGGATCGTGCGCACGCCGACGGCCAGGCCGACTGCGGCCACCGCGCCGGCCGTCACCACCGCCCACGGCACCGAGGGGTGCGCGAGGTCACCGGCGAACAGCGCCCGCTCCGCCTCCACGAGGTAGGTCAGCGGGTTGAACCGCGACGCCGCGTACAACCAGTCGGGGGCGAAGTCCATGGGAAGCAGGACCCCCGACAGCAGGAGCAGGGGGAACAGCAGTCCCTGCTGGACGCCGTAGAAGGTGGACGGCTGGTCCCGCATGGCCAGAGCGAGGCTGGTCGAGAGCGACCCGAGTCCGAGCCCGAACACGGCGAGCAGGAGCAGGCCGACCAGCGCTCCGAGCGGGTGCGGGTCGAAGCCGACCGGCAGCGTGGCCAGGATGATCAGCAGGGCCTGCACCAGCAGGGTCGCCACCTCCTTCCCGGTGCGCCCTGCCAGGATGGCCGTGCGGTGCAGTGGAGTGGCCAGGAGCCGCTCCAGCGTGCCGGCGCTGGCCTCGGTGAGCATGAAGTACCCGGCGCCGCTGGCGCCGAAGAGGCTGAGCATGACCACGATGCCCGGCACGAACCACTGCCAGGTGGACCCCTCGCCGACCGAGGGCATGACCGCGAGCAGCGGGCCGAAGAGCACGAGGAAGACGAGGGGCTCGGCCATCTGGAGGACGAGCCCGAGCGGGTTCCGGAGTCCGGGGCGCATCTCGCGCACGAAGACGATCCCGGTGTGCCTGACGAGGTTCACGGTGTCCGTACTCCTTGTCGGTACGACGTGGTGGTGGGGTGGGTGGAGGGGGCGGGAGGCCGCCGGTGGGCTCATCCCTCCGGCGCGTCGCCGTCCCGAAGCCGACGACCGGTGAGCGCCAGGAACACGTCGTCCAGGGTGGGCGTGCGCACCTCGGCCGTGAGCGCGGGCGCGGCGGACGTGTCCAGGGCGCGCAGGTACTCCGGCAGCACCGCGACCCCCCAGGTGGCGCGGACCCGGACGGTGGTCCCGTCCACCGTGGTCTCGGACACCGAGGGCATCCGGTCGGCGATCCCCGCGGCGGTGCGGGCGTGGTCGGCGTCGGCCAGGGTGAGGGTGATCAGGTCGCCGGCGAGCGTGGCCTTGAGGTTCTCCGCGGTGTCGTCGGCGACGATGGTTCCCCGGTCGACGATGATCACCCGTTCGGCCATCGTGTCCGCCTCGTCGAGGTAGTGCGTCGTGAGGAACAGGGTCGTGCCCGACTCCCGGCGGAGCCGGAGGAGGTGTTCCCAGAGGTGGGCCCGGTTCTGCGGGTCCAGACCCGTGGACGGTTCGTCGAGGAACAGCAGCGCCGGCCGGTGCACCAGTCCGAGGGCGATGTCCAGCCGCCGCCGCTGCCCACCGGACAACGTCCCCGCCGGTCTGGTCGCCAGCGATTCCAGGTCGAGCATCGCCAGCAGTTCCCCGGTGCGCCGCACGGACTCGGCACGGCTGAACCCGTAGGCGCGGCACTGCGTCACCAGCTCGTCTCGGGGCAGCAGGTACTCGCCGGAGCCTGTGCCCTGCCCGACGTACCCGATCCGCTGGCGCACCCGCGCGCCCTCGTGGGTCACGTCGTGCCCGGCGACGAGCGCGGTGCCCGAGGTGGGCGGTAGCAGCGTGGTGAGCATCCGCAGGCTGGTCGACTTGCCGGCCCCGTTGGGGCCGAGGAAGGCGACGAGCTCCCCCGGTTCCACGTCGAGGTCGACACCGCGCACGGCCTCGACCCGCTCGCCCTTGACCTGGAACGTCCTGGCCAGTTTTCGGGCGTGAATCATCGGCCCTCCGATACTCAAATTTGGGCACATGTCCTCGCCGACCCGGGGTCGGGACGCGCTGGTGGGGAGGAACCACGGCTGCCCGCCGGGTTCCGGAGCCCGGAAAGCGTAGGACGGAAAACACGTCAATCGTCAGGCTTCCTGACGATCTCCAGCGGAAGCACCGTTCAGGGGGCAGAACGCCCACGGCCCGGCCGCGCCCCGAGCAGCCGGACCGCCCTGAGTGGACACCGGCCAGCGGGACCTGCGCGGGAACGCCCCATCCGTGCACCACGCCGTCGGCCCGCTGCCGCCGGCGGAGTGGTCGCCGGTCCGCTCATGGCGACGCGACCGCCGCAGGGGACCCACGACCCGGGCGGTGGCATCACCTCGGACGCGAGCGGGAAGGGCCTCGGCCGACCAACGCCAGGCGGCCCAGGCCGCCGGTCCCGGCCCCGTGCTCCCGGCGGTACGAGGAAGACCGGGTCCGGCAGGGCGGCGGCCGGCGGGAGCATCCCGCCCGTATCGTCGATCCGATGGAGGAGCAGCCACCACCCGCCGTTCCGTACCTCCTCGCCTACGCCTTCACCGTGGCCACCCGCCAGGCCAACGACGCGCTGCGACCGCACAACCTCACGATCCGGCAGTTCGGCGTGCTCGTCCAACTCGACCTGGAACCCGAACTGACGATGTCCGAGCTGGCCCGCCAGCTCGGGGTGACGCGGCAGTCGCTGCACGAGATGGTGGGCGCCCTCGAACAGGCCGGCTACCTGCGCCGCCGCCCGGGCTCCTCCGGCCGCACCCGGCGGCTCGAACTGACCAGGGGAACACGGCGGCTGATGAACCAGGTCGACGACCAGCTCCGGCTGGTGGAGGAGGAGTTCCTCGGTGGCCTCCGGCCCGCCGAGATCCACACGCTGCGCACCCTCCTGCGCCGACTGCTGGCCCACGCGACCGACGACGAGAGCTGGCTGGGCACGCCGTGACGCCGGGTTCCGCGACCCGTTCGGTCGGCAGCGGGGCAGCCCGCCGACCACGGCGGCGAACGACGCACGGCCCGGGCCGAGTGGCCCGGGCCGTGCCCCCGCTCATCGTGCCCGCGTGGATCAGCCGGCGCGCACGCCGCCGGTGAGCCATTCCTCCCACGGGATCTGCCAGTCGTTGAAGCCCCCACGGCCCCCGTCCCCCGGCAGCTCCCGACCGCCGGAGTCGGTGATGACGACGACGTCACCCCGTTTGACGTTGTCGTAGAACCACTTCGCGTTCTCCGTGGACAGGTTGATGCAGCCGTGGCTGACGTGCTCCTGGCCCTGCTGCGCCACCGACCAGGGCGCCGCGTGCACGAACTCGCCGTTGTTGGCGATCCGGGTCGCCCACTTGACCTGGGTCTGGTAGCCGCCCTGGTCCAGCGACAGCCCGTAGGTCGAGGAGTCCATCAGGTAGTCGGCGTGCTTCTCGGTCACCACGTGCACCCCGTCCCAGGACCGGAAGTCGGGCTTGCCCAGGGACATCGGGAACTTCTTCACGACCTCACCGTTGATCTCCACCGTCAGCTGGTAGGTGGAGCCGTCGGCGTGGGCGATGAAGGAGTCGCCGATCGTCAACTCCGAGGTGCGGCTCTGCTTGCCGTAGACACCGTTGCCGAAGTGCTTGCCGTAGATGTCGGCATCGATGCTGATCTTCGTACCCGGCTGCCAGTACTCCTTGGGCCGCCAGTGCACCCGGGTGTCGTCGAACCAGTAGAAGGCACCCTCGACCTCGGGGTCGGTGGTGATGGTGATGGCATCCTCGACGGCCTGCTTGTCCTCCAGGGGGATCCCCTCGGAGAAGTAGAAGGCCAGCGGGTGTCCCACACCGACGGTTTCCCCCGGGAGGGGCGAGAACCCGACGTAGGTCTGCTGCGCGGGCTGGACGGTCGTGAAGGTGATCTCCTCCGACCGCTCCTCGCCGTCGTCGCCCTCCCCCGCCACCGACAGCGTATAGGTCCGCCCGTAGCCGAGCGGCTCGGCCGTCGTCCACCCGCTGCCGTCCTCGGCGAGTTCCCCGTCCACCTCGACGCCGTCGGGATTCAGCATCGTCACCTCGGTGAGCACGCCCCCCTCGGCGGCCACCGTGACGGGTTCCCCCGGGGCGACGTCGGTCGCCTCGTCCTCGGTGCTGAAAACCAGGGACAGCGGCTCGCGCTCGGGTGACGCGGAGCTTCCGGCGGCGCCGGAGGGGGCCGCGCTGCCACTGGTGCAACTCGCGGTGATCACCGCGGTCAGACCCAGCACCGTGGCGAGCAGCCGGACACGCCCCGACCTCCGTCTGCCGCCCGCGATGCCAGTGATCCTGTGCATAGTCGTTCGTCCTCGTTCCCCCAGGCCCACCAATGGTGGACCGCCATTGCACTCAACGGAGTAACAGGCAGTTCGGCACCACGGCGGCGACCGCCACGCACGGACCCGCCCCCAGAAGCTGCCTTTACCCAGGTAGACGTCTGTCCGGCCGTTTCGGTTGCCAGCGGGAACGAAGGTGGACGACTCTTCATCCGTTCGGAGCATCACCGGCCAACCGGGTGAAGATCACCTCAGCGGCGACCGGCCCCCCGGCCGGGGCGGGGGGCCGGT
>NZ_AGVX02000688.1 GCF_000239155.1 Actinoalloteichus spitiensis RMV-1378 | reverse complement strand
GACCCGGTTCGTCCTCCACGTCCCGGCCCGACCGAGGGCCGGGACGACACGCGTGCGGCGCGCCGGGGGGCGTCCGGCCCGCGAGCGGCCGCCACCGGTCCGAGCGGGCCGGGGGATCGCTCCCCCGCCCGCCAGGGGCTTCGCCCCCGGTGCGCGGGAGCCGGCCGGTGGGTCGTTCCCCGAGTGCCCGGACCTCTCGGAGCGGCGTCGTCCACCTGGCGGCGAGACTCGACTCCTCCCCTGATCGGGTGAACAGGTGGGGCTGTTCCTCACCCGGTCAGCTTGATCGTGCGGTGGTGCCTCGGCGGCGGGGGGCGCTGCCCCTACGGTGGCGGCACCGCGCGGACGCGCCGGCCCAGCCCGAGGAGGGCGTCGACCGTGCCGCGATCCCCGTTCCCGGCCGCTGGCCTCCGGCCTCCACGCCGCCGGCGCACGCCAGCCGGGGAGGACGGCCCGCCGCGCCGCGCGGTGCCAGCACGACGAAGGAGGGAAACACGCGTGACGAGCAAGCGAGTGGCCGTCATCCCCGGTGACGGCATCGGGCCCGAGGTGACCAGCGCGGCGATCACGGTCGTCGAGGCGACCGGAGCTCCGGTCGAGTTCGAGGAGTTCGGCATCAACTCGGGTCGGTGGCACCGGGGCGAGGAGCTGATCGGCGACGAGGAACTGGGGCGCCTCGACACCAGCGCGGGCATCCTGCTCGGGGCCGTCGGCGACCCCGCCGTTCCCTCCGGCGTGTTGGAACGCGACATCCTGCTGAGGTTGAGGTTCCGCTACGACCTGGGTGTCAACCTGAGGCCGGTCCGCCTCCTCCCCGGCGCCCGGAGCCCGTTGCGCGCCGCGAACGCGGACAGCGTGGACATGGTCTTCGTGCGGGAGAACACCGAGGGCCCCTACGCGGGCACCGGCGGGTCGTTCCGGGCCGACACGCCGGACGAGCTGGCCCTCCAGGACTCG
Organism: Actinoalloteichus spitiensis RMV-1378; assembly: GCF_000239155.1. Classification (GTDB taxonomy): domain Bacteria; phylum Actinomycetota; class Actinomycetes; order Mycobacteriales; family Pseudonocardiaceae; genus Actinoalloteichus_B; species Actinoalloteichus_B spitiensis. Next base: position 1,951 of record NZ_AGVX02000688.1, on the reverse strand, counting down.
GTGAACACCAGGAGGGCCGTCACCCGGGTGGTGCGGTACGCCTTCGAGCTCGCCGCGCGGCGGCGGGGCCACCTGACGTGGATCCACAAGACGAACGTGCTGACGCACGCCGGGAGGCTGTGGGCCAAGGTCGTCGAGGAGCAGCACCAGCGCTTCCCCCAGGTCGAGGTGGCCTACCAGCACGCCGACGCGACCTGCATCCACCTCGTCCAGGACCCGGGGCGTTTCGACGTGGCCGTCACCGACAACCTGTTCGGCGACCTGGTCACCGACCTCGGTGGGGCGGTGGCGGGCGGCATCGGGTTCCTGCCCTCGGCCAACATCGCCCCCGACAACCAGCACCCGGGGCTGTTCGAGCCGGTGCACGGGTCCGCACCCGACATCGCGGGGCGGGGAGTGGCCAATCCCACCGGGTCGATCCTCTCGGCGGCGTTGCTGCTGCGGGAGATCGGGTTCGAGGAGCAGGCCAACGCCATCGAGAAGGCGGTCCACGCGGCCGGAACCGCCGGCCGGCTGGTTGGCAAGACGCGGGAGATCTCCTCGGCGGTGGTCGAGCACCTCACTCGCTGACCGTCCGCCCGGTCGGGGGCCCGACGGACCCCGCGCCACGAGGTACGTACCCGGGGGCGGGACCGGCCGGGTGCCCCGGGGCGGAGGGGCCCGGTGCACCGGCCGGGGCGTCCTGGGGCGGAGGGCCCGGTCGCCAGGGCGGCACGGCCCCCGCCGTGGCGGGGCGAACCGCGTCCCCACGTTGGGGACGCGCTGCCACCACGTCAGGGGCAGGAGGGTGCATCTGGAAGACTGAACGTCATCGTTCGTGCGCCGAGATTCCCACCCCGGGCGATCGGAAAGCACAGGTTGCTGCGTGATCGAATGAATGCACATACTGTGAGTGCTGACATCGACACGGAGGTCAGCATGGAACAGGGCCCGCCCGGCGTGGACGTCTCCCAACCCAACCCCGCGCGCATGTACGACTACGCCCTCGGGGGCGCGCACAACTTCGCGGTCGACCGGGACGCCTTCGACCGGCTCGCGGAGATCGACCCCGACGCGCCGCTGGTCGGGAGGACGAACCGCGCCTTCCTCCGCCGTGCCGTGCGCTACTGCCTCGGCCGAGGTGTTCGGCAGTTCCTCGACCTCGGTTCCGGTATCCCCACCGAGGGCAACGTGCACGAGATCGCGCAGACCGCCGCCCCGGACGCCCGCGTGGTCTACGTCGACAACGAGCCGGTCGCGGTCAGCCACACCCGGCAGATCCTGCGCGGCAACGATCTCGCCGACATCGTCCCGGCCGACATGCGTGACGTCCGCGAGGTCCTCGCGGCGCCGGAGACCCGCCGGCAGCTCGACCTCGACCAGCCGGTCGCGCTGATGATGGTCGCGGTGCTGCACTACGTGTCCGACCAGGACGATCCCGCCGCCGTCATCGCCGCCTACCGGGAGCACCTCCCCCCTGGCAGCGTGTTGGTGCTGTCCCACACCACCTCGGACCAGGCGAACCCCGAGCTCGTGGCCGAACTGGAACGCCTGTTCTCGGACTCGCCCAACCCGGTGACCCACCGCACGGAGGCGGAGGTGCGGGCGTTGTTGGCCGGCACCCAGCTGGTGGACCCCGGTCTGGTGTGGACGCCGCTGTGGCGTCCGGACGGACGGGAGCTGCTGGACGACGAACCGCACCGCTCGGGAACCTACGCGGCGGTCGCCGAGCTCTGAGCCGCCGGCGCCTCGCCGCCCAGCGCCCTCAGGCCCCAGCCGGAGCGTCCGACGGTCCCGGGAGGAAGCGGCCGAGGAGGTGGCCGTGGTGCGGCTCAGGTGGTGTGGGACCGCTGCGCAGCCTGCCCCCGGCCCGTCGGTGTGCGGTTCCCCCTCGCACCCGCCGGACCCCGCCCTGCGACCGGGCCACGGCAGCCGGTACTGAACCGCCTGGTGGTCGGGAAGACCCGAGGAC
>NZ_AGVX02000689.1 GCF_000239155.1 Actinoalloteichus spitiensis RMV-1378 | reverse complement strand
GCTCTTCTTCCTGGACTCCGACGTGGAACTCGCTCCCGACGCGCTGGCCACCGCCGTGGAGCTGCTGCGGCGCGACCCCGACGTCGGGTCGGTGTGCGGCATCTACGACGCCCGGCCGCTGGTCGACGACGGCGCCGTGGAACGGTACAAGGTGTTCCACGGCCACTTCTGGCGCCGCCGGTGCGCCGGGGACGTGCGTGCGGCGTTCTTCTCGCTGGGCGCCATCCGCCGGTCGGTGTTCGACCAGGTCGGTCCGTTGGACGAGGACCTGCGCTCCACCGAGGACGTCGAGTACGGGGCCCGGATGGCCGAGGTCTCCCGGATCGTGTTGAGCCCCGAGATCCTCGGCCGGCACGATGACGACGACCGGCTGGGCGTCCTGCTGCGCAAGCAGTTCGTGCGGTCGGTGCCGCTGGTGGCCCTCTTCGCCCGGCCGGGTGGGGCGCGGCCGTCGACCCGGGACACGGCCTACCGGCCGGCGGCGGTCGGTACCGCCGCGCTGTCCCTGGCGACCGCCCCCCTTCCGCTGGTGCTGGGCTGGCCGGGCGCCGGGGTTCCGCTCACCCTGCTCGCCGCGTTCGCGTTCTGCGACCGCGCGCTGTTCCGCGCCGCCCTCGGCCATGGTGGTGCCCGGTTCCTGGCGGCGGTGGTACCGCTGCACTGGCTGATGAACGTGACCACGGCGGGCTCGGCGGTGACCTGCGCGACCTGGTCGCGGTGACGTCCCGGATCGCGGAGGGATGCCTGTCCAGCGCCCTGGTGTACGCCATGCACTGCCAACAGGTGGACGCGATCGTGCGGCACGCCGGTCGTGAACTCCGCGCTCACCTGTTGCCCCGGGTCGCCTCCGGCGGGACGTACCTCGCCTCGATCACCACCGAGCTCGGCTCGTCGGGTCTGCTCACCTGCGATCAGGAACTCGTGCCGGACGGGGAGCACCACGTGGTGCGGCGGGAGGCGCCGGTGGTCACCGGTGGCCGCCACGCCGACGGTTTCCTCGTGACGATGCGCGCCGCTCCCGACGCCACCCCTCGGCAGGTCAGCCTGGTCTACGCCGACCGCGATCAGGTCGAGGTGACGGCGGGACCACCGTGGGCGTCGCTGGGGATGCGTGGAGTGGAGAACGTCGGCCTGACGGTGTCCGGTCGGGTGCCCGACGGGCAGGTCCTCGGGGTTCCCGGTGGTTTCGCCGACATCGCGGTCGAGTCCTTCGCCCCGGTCGCCCACCTGGGGTGGAGCGCGGCGTGGCTCGGGGCGGCACGGGGCGCCTTCGGGGAGCTGGTGCGCCGGATCCGCCGCACTGACGGGGTCCGGGCGGACCCGAGGTCGGAGTTGGTGCGGCACCGGGTGGCCCGCGTCCGCGTTCGGCTGGAGGCCGTCGGGGGCTACCTGTCGGGCGTGTTGGACGAGGTGCTCGGGGCCCATGAGCGGGGGTCGTCGCTGGCGGGCGCGTCCTGCCAGATCCACCTGAACACGCTCAAGGTCCTCGCGGCCGAGGAGACCTACGCGGCCGCGAACGAGATGGTCGAACTGGCGGGGTTGCGCGCGGGCTACCTGCGGGGCTCCCGTCCGCCGTTGGAGCGGCTGGTGCGCGACCTGCGCTCCGCCTCGCTCAACCACGACGACGCCGCGTTGCTGACGTCCAGTGGGGCGCTGTGCCTGCTCGAGCCCACGGTGACCACGCTCGGGCCCGATCCGAGGAGTGTGTGCCGATGACCGGCTGGCCCGCCGAGTTCGAGGCGCTGGTACGCCAGTACCTGCCGTTGTTGCCCGCCGACGACCCGCTGCTGGGGGACCGGCGTCTCATCGACCTGGGCCTGGACTCGATGTCCACGGTCGGCCTGCTCGTCGACCTGGAGCAGGAGTTCGAGGTGGAGTTCCCGGACGAGGCGTTGACGGCCGAGACGTTCGGGACGGCGGAGTCGCTGTGGGTGGTCCTCGCTGGTCTTCGGGACGGCTCGGGCTGATCCGGGGTCAACCGCTGGTGCCGGCGCCGCCGAGGTTCCGGTGACCCGGTCCCCGGGTGGGGATCAGACCGGGTGGTGCCCCGCCGCTCACGTGGGATCACCCGGCGGGGAACCCGCGCGCCGATCGTGACCGGTATCGCCGGCCCGGGTGCGCCGCCCGCGCTGGATGCGGTGGCGGCACGGGTGGTGGCGCGCCGGACGACCTGGCGGCGGGGAGGCAGGACACCGGCGGTGGCGTGCCCCGGTACCGGGCCGGCCCCTGGCCGGCCGCCCGGGACGGGCGTCCCGGTTCGTCGCCGTCGCGGCCAGCCCGGGACCAGGCGGCGGGGAGGCGCCGAGGGGCGGGAGACCGGAACACCGGGGTGGCACGAGCGGACCGCGCGGGGTCGGCGGTGAGGCGCGGTCCGCCCAGCACGGGCCCCGAACGATCCGAGGACGTCACGGCCGGGAGACGCGCCCGTCGGACGGCTCGTCGCACCGGACCGAGGAAGGACACGACCGTGCCCCACGCACACCGGCTGACCTCAGCGCAACTGACCTCGCTGGTGATCTTCCAGCACTCCCCGCCGAGCGAGGTGTTCGCCGACCTCCGCTGGAGCTTCACCTCCCCCGTGCGCGCCCACCACCTGGAACGGGCCGTCCGGATGCTCACCGCCCGGCACACCGCCCTGCGCGGCACCGTCGTCCCCGGCCAGGACGGGCACCTCCACCACGTCATCGCACCCCCCGACACCACCCCGACCATCCACCACCACGGCCCCCTCGACCCCGCCGACCTCGACGCCCTCGTCGAGGAACACCGCACCGCCCCCTTCGACCACGCCCGGCACTGGCCCGCGCGCTGGCTGCTCGTCGCCACCGCCGAGGGCGACATCGTGCTGATCTGCCTGCTCCACCACGTCGCCGCCGGGCGTCGTGGCCGCGCGGTGATCAGCGAGGAGCTGACCACGGCGGTGGAAGCCCTGACGGCCGGCCGGCCCCTACCCCCGGCCTGGCCGCCGGCGATCGGTCCGGACCGCCTGCGGGCCGCCGAGGACGGCGAGCGCGGCCGGCTCGCCGACCAGCGGCACCGGCGCCACGTCCGGGAGCTGCTCCTGACCCTGCCCAACACCCCCTTCACCGCCGACTTCTCCTCCCGCGTCCCGCCGGGGAGCCAGCGGCGGGGACTGCGAGGCGACCTCGACTCCCCGGAGCTGCTGGGCCACCTCGACGGGCACTCCCGGCGGTGGGGGATACCGGCCTCGGCGATCGTCCTGGCGGCGGTGACCTCGGCGTCGGGGTTCCTCCTCCCCCAGGACTCGGCGACGTTGTGGCGCCTGCTCACCGATCACGGGGGTCCGTCCGAACCGCACGGCTCGGTCGTCTGCTACCAACCCACGACCTCGTTGGTGCCCGGGTGGGGCCTGCCGGACGACCTCCGCGAGGCGGCGGCGACGTTGTGGCACCGCACGCTGGTGGCGTTGCGCAACGGCGGGCACGGCGACCAGGGCGTGGTGGAGGAGTCGCACCGGGTGTCCCGGGAACGGGGGGTCAGCATCGTCCCGACGATCAACTACAACTTCGTCGAAGGACGACCGGCCGACCGGGTGGGCCTGCCCGCGCCCGTGGCGGGGATCAGCGTGGAGGACTCCGAACACCACGCCGTCGAGTACCTGGCCGTCACCGTCTGGCGGCTCCGGGAGACCCTGCGGATCACCCTGTTGGCGCATGTGGGCCTGACCGCCGAGGGCGGCCCCCTCGTCCACCGGTTCCTGGACCACGTGGCGAGGACCCTGCGTTCCGGGCGCGCCCCCTCGCCCGTGCCCCGCCCGGCCGCGGCACCCCACCTGATCCCCCTGTCCCACCACCGCTGGGTCAACCCCCAGGTGGTCCAGGCGGGACTCGTCGCACTGGACCTCGTGCACCGGGCCACCGTCCGCGTCGCCGGCGCCGGCCCCACCGCGACCCTCATCGCGGAGGTCACCACACCCCCGGCCACCACGGAGGCCGACCTCCGCGCGGCCGCGACGTCCCAACTCGACCTGCCCGGCTTCGCCGTCCCGGACCGCTTCCACATCCACTGGGACACCACCGCCCCGCACCACCCCCGACCGCCCTCCCCCGAGCGGGATGCCCTCGTCGAGATCCTGCGGGCCTACCTCCCACCAGGACCGGTCGATGGCACCAGCAGCTACCTGGCAGCCGGGGGCACGTTCACCTCGGTACCGGCGATCCTGCACCGTGCCACCCTCGCCGGGTGGACCGGACTGACCTGGCAGGACCTCTGCTCGCACCGGCCCATCGCCGAACTCGGCGGCGCGCTCCGACGATCGGGGAGCTGAGCGGGCCACGGGTCGCCTCGGTGGCCGGACGGGATGACGAGGTGGCCGGCCACCGACCGGCCACCCCCGGCCCCCACGGGGCCGACGCAGCGACGGGGCGACGCGGTGACGGGGAACCGTCTCGGAACCCGCCGCCCGGAACGGCCGACCGGTTCGGACCGCGACCTCCGAGACGGGAGCGGGTCGCTGATCGACCGGTTCGCGCCCCGCCCTCCCCCGACCAGCCTGGCCGGGCGGCGCGGGTCGGCCTGGCGGGCCCCGACCCGCGTTCGCCGGCGTGTGGCGGATCTCCCAGGAGTTAGGTTTGACTTACCTAGGTAAGGCTAGCCTAGGCTGCCGCCGGGTTGCCCCGCCGTCATCCGGGGAGCGACCGGCACCTGCGATCCGTTCAGGTGCGCCACAGCAGACACGGGAGTCCTCTATGCCCACCATGTTCAGCCGTCGACCCCTGGGAGTTCTGGGGGCGGTGTCAGCGGCGGCGCTGGTCCTCGCCAGCTGCGCGGCACCGCCCGAGGAGACCTCCGATGACGTGGACGTGGTCACCGTTGTCGACAACCACGGCGAGATCGAGGTCCCGGTCAACCCCCGGCGGCTGGTCGCACTGGACAACACGACGTTCCAGACCCTCAGCGACTGGGACGTCGACGTCGCGGCGGTGCCGAAGCCGCTGATGCACGACCTGTGGCCCGACCTGTCCGACGATCCGTCCGTCCTGGACGTCGGCTCCCACCGCGAGCCCAACCTGGAGGCGGTGATCGAGGCCGACCCCGACCTGGTCATCGGCGGGTACCGCTTCGCCTCGGTCTACGAGGACCTCAAGGACATCCAGCCCCGCACCGTCGAGATCAACGCGCGGGACGGCGAGGACCAGGTCGCCGAGCTGCGGCGCCAGGTCGAGATCCTCGGCCAGATCTTCGACCGCGAGGACGACGCGGCCGCGATCGTCGACGAGCTCGACACCGCGATCACCGCCGCGGCGGACGCCTACAACGGCACCGACACCGTCGTGGGCCTGATCACCTCCGGCGGTGACATCTCCTACGCCGCGCCCGGCTCGGGGCGGGGAGTCGGCCTGCTGTTCCCCACGCTCGACCTCGTCCCCGGCATCGAGCAGGCCGCGGAGGACAGCACCCACGGCGACGACATCAGCGTCGAGGCCATCGCGCAGGCGAACCCGGAGTGGCTGGTCGTCCTCGACCGCGACGCCACCTTCGACGAGGAGGGCTACGTCCCGGCCGCCGAGCTGATCGAGGGTTCCGAGGCGCTCGCGAACGTGCCGGCCGTGCGCAAGGGCCAGGTCATCTACCTCGAACCCGGCTTCTACCTCGACGAGGGCATCCAGGCGTACACGACCCTCTTCGACGCGGTCGCGACCGCGTTCGCCGACGCCGAGTAAGGGGCCGGAGGCGGGTGCGCGTGGACCGTTCCGGTCCACGCGCAC
>NZ_AGVX02000690.1 GCF_000239155.1 Actinoalloteichus spitiensis RMV-1378 | reverse complement strand
GGGGGTGCGGTCCGGGGCGGAGGACACCGGCATCGAGGTGGTGACCGCCGACGTCGGTTCCGAGCCCGACCCCGGGCGCCAGGCCGAACGGTTCGCCGAGCTGCTGGCCGAGGGCGTGGACGCGGTCCTGCTCGACCCGCTGGACCCCTCGGCACTGGCCCCGGTGCTCGACCAGGCCGCTGACGAGGACATCCCGGTGATCACCCTCAACCGACCGGTGGAGGGGACCACCGCCGCCGTGCTGCCCGACGTCGAACAGGCGGGCCGGATCGCGGCGCGCGGAGTCCTGGAGAGCGGGGTGGTCGGCGAGGTCGCCGTGCTCCGCGGTGTACCGGACACGACGGCCAGCCAGCAGGTCTTCACGGGCTTCGAGGAAACCCTGGCCGACCACGACGAGGTCCTCCTGATCGCCGAACGCGCCGCCGAGTACGACCGGGGCCGGGCCGCCGAGCGCACCACCGAACTGCTCGACGCGCACCCCTACCTGGTCGCGATCTTCGCCGAGACCGACGAGATGGCGCTCGGCGCCCTCGACGCGCTCGGGGACCGCGCCGGTCGGGACGTGCTCGTCCTCGGTTTCGGCGGCGGTGACGACGCGCGGACCGCCGTCGCCGAGGGGGCGCTGACCGCGACCATCGCCGAACAGCCCGGGGAACTGGGACGCGAGGGGGTCCGGCACACCGTCCGCGTCCTCACCGAGGACGAACCGGTGGACCGGGTACTGGTGGACCACGTGCTGGTGGACCGGGAGAACGCCGCGGCCGGCTGAGCGCCGGTGCGAGCGGGCGCTGGCTGCGACCACCGGCCGGGCGTCCTCGCCTGGTCGCGACCACCCCGGCGGTCGGGCCAGGGGGCCGGACGACGAGGGGCGGGCGGTCGCACCGCCCCCGGGCCGGGGCGTCCTCAGCGGCGGCCGAGCAGCGACCACCTGCGGCCCGGACGTCCGGCCCGCAGCGCGCTGTGGACCAGTTCACCCCGCAGCACGATCCGGCGTCCGAAGGCCGAGGCCGGCGCGAGGTCGCGCAGCCGCACGACGCTGTGCCTCGAGGTCACCTCGTCCTGCACGGCGATGCCCTCCGGGACGACGAGGACCAGGTGGCTGTGCCGCAGCGCCACGGTGATCAGGGCCGTCTCCCCCGCGAACTCGGCCTGCGTGAAGTCGAGGCGGACCGTGCCGCCGCGGCTCTCCACCCGCAGGGTCGTCGGTACCCGCCAGTGGCCTTCCCGGACCAGGTTCGAACCGTGGCTGGAGAGCGTCATCGTCTCCGGTTCCTCCGCGCCGGCCCGCAGGGAAAGGCCGGGGAGGTCGACCAGGAGGGAGTTGAGGTCGCCCCGCGTGCGCGCCGTCAGCGCGGAGTCCGTTCGGGTGGTGAACTCGTCGAGGTCGATCAGGCCCAGGCCGATCGCCTTCTGCAACAGACCGACGACATGTTGCCGTTCCGCGTCGGAGACCCGGAGGTACCTCGGTGCGACTGGATTCGTTGCCGTCACCCCTACCAGGGTAGGACACCTCGGGGGCCGCCTGCGGTTCTTCCGGCGGAATCACCGCCGGTGGCCCGCCCGCCGCGCCGTCCGAACGTCGCCGCCGGCCGCCGGTGGCCGGCACGGGCGCGGGGGATCCACCAGCCCCGGGGACGCCGCCCCCGGAGCTTCCTCCTCCGGCCAACTCGCTCGTCACCGGTAGGCGCACCGGGGCCGAGCTCCCGTCTAGTCGGGGTCGCGGTCCAGACCGTGTTCGATCGCGTACCTGGTGAGTTCGACGCGGTTGTGCAGTTGGAGCTTCCGCAGCGTCGACTGCACGTGGTTCTCCACGGTCCGGTGCGAGATCACCAGCCGCCGCGCGATCTGCCTCGCCGTCAGCCCCTTCGCGACCAACCGCAGCACCTCGGTCTCCCGTTCGGTGAGCTGCGGCGCCTCCTGGCCGCTGTCCCCCGACGCGGCCATCCGCCGGTACTCCCCCAGGACGAGCCCGGCCAGGCCGGCGGTGAAGACGGCGTCCCCCGCCGCCGTCTGCCGCACCGCCGCGACCAGTTCCTCCACGGAGGCCGACTTCACCAGGTAGCCGGACGCCCCTGCCTTCACCGCCTCCAGCACGTCGCTGTGTTCTCCGCTGGCCGAGAGCACCAGCACCCGGGTCTCGGGCAGCGCCGTCGTGATCTCCCTCGTGGCGTCCACCCCCGAGGAGGAACCCAGGTTCAGGTCCATCAGCACGACCGCCGGTCGGACCGTGCGGGCGATCCGGGCGGCGGCGTCCGCGTCCGACGCGGTCGCCAGGACGTCGAACCCCCGCTCGGTGAGGTCCCGTGCCACACCGCCGCGCCAGATGGGGTGGTCGTCGACCACCATCACCGAAATCGGTGGGTCGGTCACCTGCTCCTCTCCTTCCCCGCCGGTTGTCGTCTCGGCACCCGCATCTCCCATTCGGTCCCCTCCCCCTCAGCCGTCTCCAGCGCCAGGCTGCCACCCAGCAGCTCCACGCGACGGCGCATGGAATGTGAAACACCCATCCGGCCCTCCGCGGCGGCCGCCCCGAGCCGACCAGGCGGAATGCCCGGCCCGTCGTCACGCACGCTGAGCACCACCTCGTCGCCGAGGTCCTCCAACAACACCCAGGCACGCGCGGTGGGCCCCGCGTGGCGTTCGACGTTCGCCAGTGCCTCCCTGACCACCGCCACCAACTCGGAGGTGTCCGCCGAGGGCAGCACCACGGGCGTGGCCGGCACCGAGACCGCGACCCTGGAGGTGTTCAACAGCCGCAGCTCCCTGCCCAGGTCGGTCTCCCCGTCCACGGAGGACTCGGGAGGAGCCGTCGTCACCAGGGCGCGCAGCGCGATCTCCTGCTCCCCCGCCAGCCGCGCGAGCTCGGCGGCCTCCCCGCCGAGGTCGGCGCCACGACGGCGGACCCGGGCGAGCACCTGGAGCACGCTGTCGTGCACCATCCGGGCCAACCGCTCACGCTCCGCGGTGGCGGCCTCGGTCCGCAGCGCGCGGCGGAGCCGTTCGTCCGAGGCGCGTGCGGTGCTGGCCGCGTTGCCCAACACGAAACCCACCCCGACGAGCATGACCGTGTCCCTGGCGATGTCGGTGTCCACGTAGCCCCGGATCAGGTAGCTGACCAGTGCCGTCAGCGTCCCCGCCAGCACCCCGCGCCACGGGCCGCCCTGGACCGCGACCGCGACGACGGCGCCGGAGGCCCAGACCGTGGTCACCGACGGGGTGGGCACGTCGAGCTGGTCCCTGCTCAGCACGAACAGGGACAACAGCACGAGGACGTTCGTCAGCGCCAGGTCCACGTAGGCGGCCGTGGCCCGCCACCGGGGGCCCCGGACGTACGCGTAACCGATGACGCCGGTCCACACCACCATCACGACCAGGACCGCCGCCCCCAGGGCCTGGTTCGCGTACCCCCCTCGGTGCACGGCGAAGGCGACGATCGCGTAGGCCAGGGTGACGACACGGAGGATCACGGCGGCGATCCACAGTGGCCCGAGCAGCCGCGAGTGGCGTTCACCAGTGGAAACAGTCACGGTCGCAACCTATCCGAGTGAAGCGGCCCGGGATCCGGGGCGGTGGCACGATCCCTCCTCCCGGAGCAGTCCCCACGCCCCCGACCGGACGAAGGGACGGGCCGCGCGGCCGCCATCGCCCAATGGTCACGAACCGGTCACGGTGCGCGACCGCGATGCGACGACCGTGCGACGGGGGGCGGATGGCCTTCTGCCCGCAGCGCGACTGTGCCAGGCTGTTTTTCCAACCGAGCGGTGTCGGACCGCAGGGGACGGAGGCGTCAGCCACCGCGACGGACATCGTCGGGCACCAGCGCCGGCTGGGCGCCCAGTCGGTCGCCGACGACGAGGGCCGTGCCGTGCGACGCCCGCGACCCTCAGCACGCGGGAGGACTGCTTGCGTCACTGGGAGCTGTGGTCCCTGCGGTGGAGCGCGCTCGCCTACTGGCTGGTGGTCTGGGCGGTGGCGCTGGCCGTCTGCGTCCTCGCCGTCGCCGCGTCCGGACGGCCCGAACCGGGGGAGTTGCACCGCTTCGGCGCCATCGCGTTGACCGCCGCCCTGGTCATCGTCTGCACACGGCTGGTCGGCCGGATCAGGGGTGAGCGGGAGCGCAGCCCGTGGGCCATCCACTGCTGCTACCTCCTCGCCGGGCTGCTCACGCTGCCGCTGAACCTCGTCGTCCTCCTCCTGCTCGGCCCGGCCCTGCACGGCGTCCTCGGGGTGCGCCCCGCGCCGCACCGCTGGGCCTTCACGACGGCGGCCACCGTGGTGGCCACCTTCCTCGCCCGTGCCTTCGTCGGATGGCACGACGTGACGGTCAGCCCCAACGACATCGTCCTGGCGGGTGTCGTTCTCGTCCTCACCCGGGCTCTCCTGGTGGGCGTGGGTTTCTGGCTGCGCGACCCCGCCGCCGGAGTGGTCCCGGTCGCCGGTGACCCGATCGACATCGTGCTCGGGGTGGTCGCGGTGTGCCTGGGCGGCCTGATGGGGCTCGTCGCCATCTCCCACGGCGCCGCCTACGCCCTGCTGGTCGGTCCACCGATGGCCCTGCTGGACCAGGTCGGCCGGCTTCCGCACTGGCGCCGTTCCGCCCAGCACGACGCCAAGACCGGACTGGCCAACGCCGTGCACTGGGACCGGGTGGCCAGGGACGAGCTGGCCCGCGCCCGACCGAGGCGGACGCCGGTCGCGCTCCTCCTGCTCGACATCGACCACTTCAAGCGCGTCAACGACCAGGTGGGCCACCTCGCCGGTGACGCGGCGCTCGCCGCCGTCGCGCTGCTCCTGCGCGGCAGCGTCCGCCGTGGTGACGTGGTCGGTCGTTTCGGCGGTGAGGAGTTCGTGGTGCTGCTCCAGGACGCCGGCTCCCAGGAGGCCAGGGCGGTGGCGGAGGCGCTGCGGGTCGCGGTGGCGGAACTGCGGGTCCCGGTGCCCTGCGCCGACGGCGAGTGGCGGGACCTGGACGGCATCACCATCAGCATCGGTGTCGCCACCTCGGAACGTTTCGGCTACGACCTCTCCAGCCTGCTGACGGCCGCCGACGCGGCACTCCTCTCGGCCAAGGGCGCGGGCCGCAACCTGGTCACGATGGCCTGAGCCGGTCCGCCGCCGAGCCGAGCGGCCACCCCACGCCCGGCTCGGACCTCGGTGCCCCGGCCCGGCCGAGGCGGTCTCGCGGGAAGCCGTGCCGCCCGACGGGCGCGACGCGGTCGGGCCGAACTCGCGCCGGACCTCGCGCACACGGGGACCGGAGGGGCACCGGTAGCACCGTCCGACGGGTCCGGTCGGCCGGCAGGAGTGGCCGGTGCCGACATCGTCCACGACGTGCCCCTCCCCCGTGGAGGGTTGGTCGGCCGTCCGTGGCGACCGCTGCGGGCTGGGCGGGTACGCATCCCGTGCGCGGTCCCCGGATCGCCGGGAGCCGGGTCAGTCGGGGTTCCCGCCCGACCCGCCCGACCCGGCTGACCCGGCCGAGCCGTCCGAACCACCGGAGGAGCC
>NZ_AGVX02000691.1 GCF_000239155.1 Actinoalloteichus spitiensis RMV-1378 | reverse complement strand
CTTCTGCGGGGTGACGCGGATGCCGGCCTGGGTGACGCGGATTCCGTCACGGGTTACCCGAATACCGGCGCGTGCCAGTGCCGAACACCCCGGACCGTCGGCGCGCTCCCGGCGGGCAAGCGGCTCGACCGCGCTTCCGGAGCGGTGGTCGAGGGGGCGGGGGGCCAGGGCAGCGGGGGCCGTGGACCGCTGGGATGCGGGTCCGTGCGTGCTGCTTCCACGACGAATCACCAAGTGGCCGGACATGCGGATCCTCCTCGGACAGCTGATCGCGAGAATGGGAACGAGCTGGAGTGGCGCGAGTGCTCGTCAGCATGCGCACGGGGCCCGGGCCGCCCACCACAGAAGCTAGGAGCGGCGGGTACGGGACACAAGCGGCCAGGTGGTGGCCCGGCCTACGCCGTTTCCCCCGGTGGGATGAGTAGTGGAACGAGGGAAGCGCACGGGTAGTGCGCAAACGCTGTGACACAACCGTGGGGAGATGGCGGAATGTCACCCACACAGCGAACTGCCGGTGAGTTGGTCACACCTGGTTCACCTTGACCGAGTGGCTTGCCCGGTGGCCGGAGGCAGGACCCCGCAGGAGGCGCTTGGCCCAGGTCATCGGTTACCGTACGGGCCGTGACCATCATGGAGACAACACTCGTCTTCGTGCTGATCCCACTCGTCCTCTATGGGCTGGTCGCGCTGCTGACGCTGCGGAAGCAACCCGTTCGCGACACACGCTACCGCCCGGGGCAGGAGTGGACGCACGAGCCGATCTGGTGGACCGCCAACCCGGCAGGGCTGCGCGGGTCCCAGCGCCACGTCGCCGAGGAACCGACCGGAGGCGCCGAGGCAACGACGATCCAGGGAGGCGCCCGTGGGAACTGGTGACGTGGCGCAGCGCAGTGCGGAGGCCGACGCCGAACTGGGGTACGGGGAGGCCAGGATGGTGACCGGGCGGGTCTCGGTCGCCAAGCGGATCCTGCCCGAGGAGTCGCCCGGTCCGTTCGGGCACAACGAGCTCGCACGGCTCGATGAGGCCCTCACACTGACCACGAGGGCCACCGGACTGGACTTCAGCATCTACCTGGGTGAGCTCGGGGAGAACACCCGCCGCCGAGCCGAGGAACTGCACGCGTCCCTCGGCGCGCGGGCGACCGATGCCGTGCTGATCGCCGTCTCACCCGCGCAGCGGGTCGTGGAGCTGGTGACCGGTGAGGAGGCCAGCCGGCGCATCCCCGACCGCAGCTGCAAGCTCGCGGTGATGAGCATGGTGGCCTCCTTCAAGGAGGGTGACCTGGCCGGTGGCCTGCTGGACGGGCTGCGGATGCTCTCCGACCAGGCGGGCGTGGACATCCAGCGCGACTGATCGGACGGACCCGTCCTGGCCCGTCCACCCCACCCGACCTCGACGTGGCGGTCCGCGGCGGAGGCCGGGGGACGGCCGTCCCCCACCGTCCGCGCCATGGCCCTCTCGGGGCGTGCCCACCCGGCGCGCCGGGCGGCTCCGATGCCGACGAACTCCGCCCCGCGAACCTCGGGGTTCGCCCGACGTTCCGGAGGC
>NZ_AGVX02000692.1 GCF_000239155.1 Actinoalloteichus spitiensis RMV-1378 | reverse complement strand
GGGAGGAGGCCGCGGCCGCCGCCGGGGAGGTGGCGACGCCGGTCCCGCCGGGTGGCCAGGCGGACCAGCAGGACTACGACCGCAGGGCCGGGGAGCGCAGCACCGCCTACCGGAGCTACCTGCTGTGGCTGACCTTCCCGCCGATGGTGCTGCTCTTCCTCGACCGGCCGTTCCAACTGATCGTCGCCTACGGCGTGCTCGGCGCCCTGTTCATGCCGTTCCTGGCGCTGACCCTGATGTTGCTGCTCAACTCGTCCCGCACCCCGCGCCCGTACCGGTCGCGCTGGGCGTCCAACGGTCTGCTCGGGGTGTGCGTGGCCCTGTTCGCCGTCCTCGCCGCGATCGAGGTGGTCAACCTGCTCTGACGGCGAACGCGGGTGCGGCCGGCTCCCGGGGAGCGTGGGCTCCGGTGCGGGGTCGAGGGCCAGGACCCGAGGGGGCGGTGCGCGGCGACCCGCGCGGGCTCGCCGCCGGGGTGCGGACGCGGGACGGGCCCGACCGGAACGCCGGTCGGGCCCGCGTGACCTCGTGCCGGTCAGGCGTCGCCGTCGAAGAGGCTGGTGACCGAGCCGTCCTCGAAGACCTGTTGGATCGCCCTGGCCAGCAGCGGCGCGATGGAGAGCACGGTCAGCCCGGGGAAGTGCTTCTCCTCGGGGATCGGCAGCGTGTTGGTGAAGATCACCTCGCTGGCCCCGCAGTTGGCCAAGCGTTCGGTGGCCGGGTCGGAGAGGACGCCGTGGGTGGCGGCGATGACCACCTCGGCCGCGCCGGCCTTCTTGAGCGCCTCGGCGGCCTTCACGATGGTGCCGCCAGTGTCGATGATGTCGTCGATCAGCACGCACACCCGGTCGCGGACGTCACCCACGACGCGGTTCACCATGGCCTCGTTCGGCTTGAACGGGTCCCTGGTCTTGTGGATGAACGCCAGCGGCCGGCCCCCGAGGGTGTCGGCCCACTTCTCGGCGAGGCGCACCCGGCCGGAGTCCGGGGAGACGACCGTGATCTCGCGGTCCTGGTAGGTCTTGGCCACGTGGCCGGCCAGCAGCGTCTGGGCGAGCAGGTGGTCGACCGGGCCGTCGAAGAAGCCCTGCACCTGGGCGGTGTGCAGGTCCACCGACATGATCCGGTCGGCGCCGGCGGTCTTGAACATGTCGGCGACGAGCCGGGCGGAGATGGGCTCGCGGCCCCGGTGCTTCTTGTCCTGTCGGGCGTAGGGGTAGAAGGGCATGATCACGGTGATGCGCTTCGCGCTGGCTCTCTTCAGCGCGTCCACCATGATCAGCTGCTCCATCAGCCAGGTGTTGATGGGAGCGCAGTGGCTCTGGAGTACGAAGGCGTCGCAGCCCCGGACCGATTCCTCGAACCGGACGAACAACTCGCCGTTGGCGAACTCGTAGGCGGACTGCGCCGTGATGCCGACGTTGAGGTACTTGGCGACCTCTTCGGCCAGTTCCGGGTGGGCCCGGCCGGAGAACAACATCAGGTTCTTCTTGGGAGTGCCAGCCATCGGGCTCACGCGCCGGTCCCTCCGAAGCATTCGTACCTGAGCAAGATCAACACCGCTGTTTACCTCTCAAGACGTTACGGCTCGGTGCCGCGACCTTCACGGCCCCACGAACGGTACCTGTCCGGGCGTTGGCGCTGCGACCACCTGACTGGCCGACCACGTCACACATCGGCCAGCCGGGCCGCCCCCGACGGCCGCGTTCGCGACCCCGGAGGCCGGCACCACCTCCGGTCGTGCCGGCCGGAGCCGGAGCCGGCGGATCGCCAGGTGCCGGACCGCGGTGGTCTGGCCCCGCCCAGCGGACGGGCGGCGCCCCGAACGCGACGAGTTCGGCCGGCGGGAGCGGGCCGGTGCGGGGCGGTAGTGCCGTCGCCCTCCGCTGCCCACCGCCGGCAGGCGCCCGGTTCCGGGCTCCCGAGCGGTCGGGCGGCCGCAGGGGGAACCGGGTGGGTGTCACACGGGCGGGGCGGCCGGTCGGCGGCGTGCCGGGGCCACCTGCCGGAGGTGTGGTCCCGAGCGGGGGTGCCAGCGCCACCGGGGTGCGACCGGAACGGCACGACCCACCCAGCCGGGTGCCAGCCGGCCGCGAGCCGGGCGCCGTCCGTCCGCCACGCGCCCGAGCGGTCGAGGACGACCTCGGGCGGACCGTGCCCGGGCCGTCAGGGCCGCCTCATGCCTCGGGGGGCTCGCCCTCGGCGGCGAGGCGGGCGCGGGCCGCGGCCTCG
>NZ_AGVX02000693.1 GCF_000239155.1 Actinoalloteichus spitiensis RMV-1378 | reverse complement strand
CCGGTTCCTCCGGGGGTGGTGGGGGAGATGTACGTGGCGGGTGCGGGCGTGGCGCAGGGGTATGCGGGTCGTGCGGGGTTGACGGCGTCGCGGTTCGTGGCCGATCCGTTCGCTGGGGATGGCCGGCGGATGTACCGGACTGGGGACTTGGCCCGGGTGGATGGTCAGGGGCGCCTGTCGTACGTGGGTCGGGCGGATGAGCAGGTGAAGGTGCGGGGGTTCCGGATCGAGCCGGGGGAGATCGCCGCCCGGTTGGGAGAGCACCCGGGGGTGGCGCAGGCGGTGGTGGTCGTCCGGGAGGACACCCCCGGGCACCCTCGCCTTGTCGCCTACTTCGTCCCCACCACCGGTGTCTGCCCCACGTCCGCCGAGCTCCGCGACCAGCTGCGCGGTTCGCTGCCGGAGCACATGGTGCCCTCCGCCCTCGTCCCCCTCGACGCCCTACCCATCACCGGGAACGGCAAGCTCGACCGCGCGGCCCTTCCCCGCCCGACCCAGGAGGACGACCGGACCCGGGTCGCCCCCAGCACCGAAGTCGAGCGCGTGCTGTGCGAGATCTGGAGCGACATCCTCGACACCGGCGAGATCGGCGTGACCGACGACTTCTTCGACCTCGGCGGTGACTCGATCTCCAGTCTCCGAGTCCTCAGCCGCGTGCGATCTCGTTTGGGGGCCGACCTGTCACCGCGCGTGCTGTTCGACGGCCCCACCGTCGCGGAACTGGCCCGAGCCGTTGACGGACACCTGCCCCAGCTCCCGGTAGCCGACGCCATCGCGCCGGCCGACCGTTCCGAGCCCCTGCCGCTCTCCTTCGCCCAGGAACGGCTGTGGTTCCTGGACCAGCTGTCGCCAGGAGGAGCCGAGTACACGGTCACCGGAGCACTCCGCCTCACCGGCTCACTGGACTCGGAGGCGCTGTGGGGTGCCTTCGACCTCGTCGTGGAGCGTCACGAGTCGCTGCGCACCACCTTCCACGCGGTCGACGGACACGGGGTCCAGCTCCCCGCCACGGAGATGACGTTGCCGCGTCGCTTCGTCGACGTCTCGGGCGCGACCACGGACGACCGGACCGGTGAGGTCGCCCGACTGCTCCGGCAGGAGGGCACGGCGCCGTTCGACCTGGCGACGGGTCCGCTGGTGCGAGCTCTCCTGATCAGGGAGGCAGCGGACAGCCACCTGCTCGTGCTCTCCCTGCACCACATCGTCACGGACGGCTGGTCCATGGGCGTCATCACCCGGGAACTCGCCGCCGCCTACACGGCCGGTGTCGAGGGGAGGGCGGTCGTGCTGCCGGCACCCCGGATCCAGTACGCCGACTTCGCCCGCTGGCAGCGCGAGGCGCTGACGAGCTCAGTGCTCGAACCGCAGATCACCTACTGGCGTTCCCAACTCGCTGGCATGACCCCGTTGGAACTACCGACGGACCGGCCGCGCGGCGCCGCTGACACCTCCGCCGGTTCACTGCACACCTTCGAGGTACCGGCCGCGCTCACCGACGCGTTGCGGACGCACGGGCGCCGCAACGGCGCGAGCCTGTTCATGGCGTTGACGGCGGTGTCGCAGGTGTTGTTCGGGCGGTACGCCGGTCAGGATGACGTGGCGGTGGGGACGGTGACCTCGGGTCGGGACCGGGCCGAGGTGGAGGACCTGGTGGGGTTCTTCGTCAACACCCTGGTGCTGCGGTCGCGGATCGATGAGCGGCGGTCGTTCGTCGAGTTCCTGGCCGAGGTGCGGGAGACGGTGCTGGGGGCGTTCGCCCACCAGGAGGTGCCCTTCAGCCGACTCGTCGACGAACTCGTACCCGAGCGGGACCCTGCCCGCACCCCCCTCGTCCAGGCGATGGTCATCCTGCAGAACGCACCAGACGCCGACCTGCGCCTTCCCGGACTGCGAGTGGAGAGCGTCCCGGTTCCACGGGGCACCGCCCAGTTCGACCTCACCCTGGAGTTCCACGAGAACGGCCCAGGCGAAGGGCTGCTCGCGGCCGTCGAGTACAACACGGACCTCTTCGACGCGGCCACCGTGGAACGTCTCGCCGCCCACTGGGTGCGGCTGGCGAGCCAGCTCACCTCCTTCCCCGACCAGCCGCTACGCGGGGCCGCCCTGCTCGACGACGCCGAGCGGACGCTTCTCCTCCCCGCGGAGGCCAGTCATCGAGCGCGGCCGGGTCGGTCGCTCGTGGACGCCTTCGCCGAGAGGGTGGCCACCAGTCCGGGCGCCACGGCGGTGGCCGTCCCCGGCGCCGAACGGCTCGAACTGAGCTATGCGGCGCTCGACGCGTGGTCCGACAGCCTCGCGACTGATCTGGCCCGCGCCGGCGTCGGCGTGGAGACCCCGGTGCTGGTGGCCCTCGACCGGGGGCCGGCCGTCGTCGCGGTCTGGCTGGCGGTGCTCAAGGTCGGAGCGGCCTTCGTGCCCGTGCACCCGGGAAGTCCAGCCGAGCGGGTGCGCTGGATCTGCGAGGACCTCGGGGTCGCGGTCGCGGTGGCGGAACCCGGACACCGGCAGCGGGTCCCGGACGAGGTGACCACCCTCGATCCCGGTCAGCCCGGGTCCGGCGACGTCACCGGCTTCTCTCCGGTCCCCGTGCCAGCGGCGGCCGCCGCCTACGTGATGTACACCTCGGGGTCCACGGGAACCCCGAAGGGCGTGGTCGTCACACACGACGACGTGCTGGCGTTCACCGAGGACCGGCGGTGGCTGGACCCGGCTCACCGTCGGGTGCTCCTCCACTCCCCGCACGCCTTCGACGCTGCCGTCTACGAGATCTGGGTACCGCTGCTGGGCGGTGGCACCGTGGTCGTGGCACCACCGGGAGACCTGGACGCCTTCGTGCTCACGAGGCTGTGCCGTGAGCACCGGCTGTCGGCGGTCTTCGTCACGACCGCGCTGTTCGGGCTCATCACCGAGGAGGACCCGACCGCCTGGTCGGGGTTGGACCAGGTGTGGACCGGGGGTGAGGCGGCCTCCCCCTCGGTCTGGTCGCGTGCGGGATCGGCATGCCCGGGCACCCGGTTCGTCCACGTGTACGGCCCGACGGAGACCACCACGTTCGCTGTGTGCGGAGAGCCCGGCGAGGAGGTCTCCGAGGGACGGGTGCCCCTCGGTGCCGCCATGGACGACACCCGGGCACTGGTCCTGGACACGTCCCTGCGACCGGTGCCGATCGGCGTGGTCGGCGAGCTGTACCTCGGAGGTTCCGGCGTCGCCAGGGGCTACACGGGGAGACGGGCTCTGACGGCGTCCCGTTTCACGGCGGATCCGTTCGGCACCCGGGGCGAACGGGTCTACCGGACGGGTGACCTGGTGCGCCGCAGGCCAGACGGGAACCTGGACTTCGTGGGCAGGTCCGATGACCAGGTGAAACTGCGGGGTTTCCGTATCGAACCCGGCGAGGTCGAGGCGGCGCTCGCGGTCCTGCCGGGCGTCGCGGGCGCGGTCGTCGTGGTTCGGGAGGACCAGCCGGGGGCACGTCGACTGGTCGCATATGCCGTGCCGGGCGCCGGCCACGCCCTTTCCGGGCCAGAAATGCGGGAGGCCCTGCGTTCGACACTTCCCGAGTACGCGGTCCCGTCGGCGGTCGTCGTGCTCGACGCACTGCCGTTGACCGCCAACGGCAAGGTGGACCGAGCCGCCCTGCCCGCACCCGGCGCGGACCTGACTTCCGGCGAACACGTCGCACCGGCCGACGAGACCGAGCGGGCGCTGTGCGCGATATGGGCGGAGGTCCTGCACCGCGAGGAGGTCGGGGCCACCGACAACTTCTTCGAGCTGGGCGGGGACTCGATCCTCAGCATCCAGGTCGTCTCCCGCGCCCGCCGCGCGGGATACACCCTGTCCACCAGGGACATCTTCCAACGTCAGACGGTTCGTGCGCTCGCCGCAGCGCTCGCCGACCCCGCAGGACCGGGTGTCGGGGAGCTCGAGCAGGGTGTGGTGTCGGGTCCGGTGGGGACCACCCCGGT
>NZ_AGVX02000694.1 GCF_000239155.1 Actinoalloteichus spitiensis RMV-1378 | reverse complement strand
GCTGGAGCTCGACATCCAGATCACCAGGGACGGCCGGGACGTCGTCACCCACGACCGCCAGATCAGCCCCGCCAAGTGCCAGGACACCGGCCCCGTCCATCCGGACGACCCCGATTACCCCTACGTCGGGCGGTACATCAAGGACCTGACGTTCGAGCAGGTGCGCACCCTCGACTGCGGCTCGTTGACCCTGCCGGAGCACCCGGGGCAGCAGCCCTCGCCCGGCGCGAGGATGCCCACGCTGAGCGAGGTGTTCGCCTTGGCCCGCCAGTACCGGGCCTGGGACGTCGGCTTCAACATCGAGACGAAGGTCGAGGCGGCCGCCCCGCACGAGACCGCGCCCCGGGCCGAGTTCGTGCGGGTCGCCGCCCGCGAGATCCGGCGGTCCGGCTTCCTCGACAACGTGACGGTGCAGAGCTTCGACTGGGGCGCACTCATGCTGATGAGCCAGGTGGAACCCCGGCTGTCGCTGGTGGCCCTCACCCAGCCCGAATTCCTCCGCGCCCCGGACGGTGGTCCGTCGCCCTGGCTCGGCGGCCTGGACATCGACGACTTCGACGGCAGCGTCGTCCAGGCGGCGACGTCCATCGGGGTCGACGCCATCTCCCCGGTGCACGGGAACCCGCAGAGCGGGACGGTGGACGACCCCGACTACGAGCCCTTCACCACCCGCGAACTGGTGGAGGAGGCGCACGCCGCCGGTCTGCGGGTCATACCGTGGACCGTCAACGACCAGCCGACCATGCGCAAGCTGCTCGACGACGGGGTGGACGGCCTCATCACCGACTACCCGGACCGGTTGCGTGCGGTCCTGGCCGAACGGGGCCTCCCGCTGCCCGAGTCGTACACCCGGCGCTGGCCGGTGGCACCCACCGGCTGAGCCCGCCGACGCCGGCTCCCCTGTCGGCCCCGGGACCACTCCCGGCTCCACCCGAGCGCGCTGGCCCTCCGCCGCGCCCCGACCCACCGCGCGGGGACGGCCGCCGTCGTCGGCCGGACCGGCACGCTGAGGGCGGGTCGCACTGCCACCGGGTGGGCCGGGGCGCCGGCCGAGCCGCCCGCGGCCCCAGACCCCGCTCGTCGAGCGAACGTGGTCAGGGGCGCGTCGGTCCACGCGGAGGAGGCGGTCGGCGCTCACCCCGGTGTCCGCGCGGGGCAACGGGGGCACCCCGCGCTGCCACGGAGATCGGACGCGGAGGGGACGAGGGGAGGGACACCGCTCACGAGGCGCGGACGAGCCCGGTCACCGGGGACGGCAACGGGTCGCCCCACCAAGGGGAACGGCGGGCGGCGCCGGCACCGGACCGCGCGGAGGGACCCACTCTCCTCCGTGCTCGCGGCGGTGCCGAACGCCCCCACCTTCCACCGGTCCCCGCTCCCTGCTGCGGAGCCCGGCGAGTTCGGTTCGCCCGGCGGAGTCGACGTGGGACGGCACGTCCTCACGCACCGCACCACGGAACAACGCCACCGGTAACGTCCGCGTAACACGCGGATGCGACCCTGCCGTGGAGGAGACGGACCTACCGGCAGGTGGGGTTGCGCCGGATCCCCCCATCCCGCGAAAGTCCCTCGAACGTCGTAGTCGCCCATGCGGACACCGTGATCCGGTGGGACCGGGTCGGACCGGGTCGGTCTCCCCGCGCTGGGCAGCGGTGACCTCCTGCTCGCCGGCGGGAGCCGGGCACCCGGTCCGATCTCCGCCGCTGTCCACCACCGGACGCGGTGCCAGCGCGGCGGGCGCCACGGTGGTCCGAAGCCTCCGAACGCGCCCGCGTTCCGGCCGCGGTGCCTTCAGTCGTGGCCCGGTTGCCGGCACAGTGGACCCATGACTAGCGGACAGGGAACCGACTGCGTGTTCTGTGACATCGTCGCCGGCACGGCGGAGTCCAGCATCGTGTACCAGGACGACCGCGTCCTCGCCTTCCTGGACATCCTCCCGTTCACACCCGGGCACCTGTTGGTGGTTCCCAAGGAACACGCCGCCGGGCTGGCCGAGCTGGACGAGGAACTGGGCGCGCACCTGTTCCGGACAGCGCACCGGATAGCGCGGGCACTGCGGGCCGGGCCGCTGCCCTGCGAGGGCGTGAACCTGCTGCTCGCCGACGGGGCCGTCGCGTTCCAGGAGGTCTTCCACGTGCACCTCCACGTGATCCCCCGCAGCGTGCGCGACGGTGTGCGGCTGCACGCCAACCGCCGGCAGCCGCACCGGGCCACGCTGGACCTGATGGCCGGACGGATCCGGGACACCCTCACCGCCGAGCACGGCGCCGGCCCGGGGTAGCGCCCGGTCCCGGTCCGTCCTGGGCCGAGGGGGCCCCGGACCGGCGCGGGGAGGAACACGCCGGTCCCTCCGGTGGCGGCCGGCTGG
>NZ_AGVX02000695.1 GCF_000239155.1 Actinoalloteichus spitiensis RMV-1378 | reverse complement strand
GGCGCCCCCGGGAGAGGGCGGCGGCCGCCGGACCGGTTCTCGTCCCGGGAAACGTGTCTCCACCCTCCGGCTCACGGCGTACCCGGGAGCCACCGAGGCGGGCCGGACACCGGGTCGGCGCGCCGGCAATCGCGCCGGTTACGGTGGACTGGTTCGATCAAGTCGAACACCGGTCCATGTGACCTTGGTCGGCTGTCGGGCGCTAGGGTGGCGCACGGCAACGTGGCCAACCTTCATCATGCCCACCGGCCAGTGCGGCGAAGGGCTGCGCCGGTCCGAGTAGCGAGGAGACGTACCGTGACGGTTCGCGTAGGTGTCAACGGTTTCGGGCGCATCGGGCGCAACTTCTGGCGCGCCGCCCAGGCCAGCGGCCAGGACATCGAGATCGTCGCCTTCAACGACCTCGGCGACGTGGCGACCATGGCCCACCTCCTCAAGTACGACAGCGTCCTCGGCAGGCTGAGCGAGGAGGTCAGCGTCACCGACGAGGGAATCAAGGTGGGCGACACCACCATCAAGGCCCTCGCCGAGCGCGACCCCGGCAAGCTGCCGTGGAAGGACCTGGGCGTCGACGTGGTCGTGGAGTCCACCGGCTTCTTCACCAAGGCCGACGACGCCAGGAAGCACATCGACGAGGGTGGCGCGAAGAAGGTCATCATCTCGGCCCCGGCCAAGGGTGAGGACCTGACGGTCGTCCTCGGAGCCAACGACGACAAGTACGACGGTTCGCAGAGCGTCATCTCCAACGCCTCCTGCACCACCAACTGCCTCGCGCCGCTGGCGAAGGTCCTGCACGACACCTTCACCGTGGAGCAGGGCCTGATGACCACCATCCACGCCTACACCCAGGACCAGAACCTCCAGGACGCGCCGCACAAGGACCTGCGTCGCGCCCGCGCGGCCGCCGTCAACCTGGTCCCCACCAGCACCGGCGCGGCCAAGGCGATCGGCCTGGTGCTCCCGGAGCTCAACGGCAAGCTCGACGGCTACGCCGTGCGCGTCCCGGTGCCGACCGGCTCCGCGACCGACCTGACGGTGACGGTGGGCCGGGAGACCTCCGTCGACGAGGTCAACGCCGCGTTCCGGGCCGCCGCCGACGGTCCGCTGGCCGGCGTCCTCCGCTACAGCGAGGACCCGATCGTCTCGACCGACATCGTCACCGACCCGGCCTCCTGCATCTACGACGCCCCGCTGACCAAGGTCATCGGCAACCAGGTCAAGGTCGTCGGCTGGTACGACAACGAGTGGGGCTACTCCAACCGCCTGGTTGACCTGACCGCCCTGGTCGGCTCGAAGCTGGCCTGACCGGCGCCCGCGAGCGAGGGGTGGGAAGGACAACCTCATGGTGACGAACACTGGGTCGGCGACCGGCGAGGACGGCCGACCGGCCGTCGCGACGCTGGACGACCTCCTCACGACCGGGGTCGCCGGTCGGCGGGTCCTGGTTCGGGCCGACCTCAACGTGCCGCTGGACGGAACTCCCACCCCGGACCTCCCGGGCGGGAGGATCACCGACGACGGCCGGGTGCGGGCCTCGCTGCCGACGATCCGGGCGCTGGCCGAGGCCGGCGCCCGGGTGGTGGTGGCCGCGCACCTCGGCCGGCCCAAGGGGACGCCGGAGGACAGGTTCTCGCTGGCCCCGGTGGCCAGCCGGCTCGGCGAGCTGCTGGGCGCCCCCGTCGCGCTCGCCGACGACGTGACCGGGCCCTCGGCCCGCGAGACCGTCGCCGGCCTCGCCGACGGCCAGGTCGCCCTGCTGCAGAACGTGCGGTTCGACAGCCGGGAAACCAGCAAGGACGAGGCGGAGCGCGGCGCGCTGGCCGAGGAACTCGCCGAGCTCGTCGGTGAGGACGGCGCGTTCGTCTCGGACGGCTTCGGGGTCGTGCACCGCAAGCAGGCCTCGGTCTACGACGTGGCCCGGCTGCTCCCGCACTACGCCGGCGGCCTGGTGCTCTCCGAGCTCTCGGTGCTCCGCCGCCTGACCACCGACACCGCCCGGCCCTACGTGGTGGTGCTCGGGGGCGCCAAGGTCTCCGACAAGCTCGGGGTCATCGCCAACCTGCTCACCAGGGTCGACCGGCTGCTCATCGGCGGTGGCATGGCCTACACCTTCCTCAAGGCCAAGGGCTACGAGGTAGGGCAGTCGCTGCTCCAGGAGGACCAGCTCGACCGGGTGCGCGGTTTCCTCGCCGAGGCGGAGGAACGGGGCGTCGAGCTCGTGCTGCCGGTCGACGTGCTGGCGGCCAAGGAGTTCGGGGCGGACGCCGAGTACCAGGTGGTGGACGCGGACGCGATCCCCGCCGACCGGCAGGGCCTGGACATCGGCCCGAGGACCCGGGAGCTGTTCGCCGCCAAACTGGCCGACGCCGCCACGGTCTTCTGGAACGGTCCGACCGGTGTCTTCGAGTTCGAGGCGTTCTCGGGCGGCACCAGGGCGGTCGCGGAGGCGTTGGTGGGCAGCTCCGCGTTCACCGTGGTCGGCGGGGGTGACTCCGCCGCGGCGGTGCGCGCGCTCGGCCTGCCCGAGGACGGGTTCTCCCACATCTCCACGGGCGGCGGCGCCTCCCTGGAGTTCCTGGAGGGCAAGGCCATTCCCGGCGTCGAGGTTCTGGAGGACTGACACCAGATGGCAGCCAGGAAGCCGCTGATCGCGGGCAACTGGAAGATGAACCGCAACCACCTCGAGGCCATCGGCCTCACCCAGAAGGTGGCCTTCGCCCTGCCGGAGAAGTACTTCGAGAAGGTCGAGGTGGCGGTGCTCCCGCCGTTCACCGACCTCCGCAGCGTGCAGACCCTCGTGGATGGGGACAAGCTGCGGTTGAAGTACGGCGCCCAGGACCTGTCGCCGCACGACTCGGGCGCCTACACCGGTGACGTCTCCGGGGCGATGCTGGCGAAGCTGGGGTGCACCTACGTCGTGGTCGGGCACTCCGAGCGCCGTGAGTACCACGCCGAGGACGACGACCTGGTCAACCGGAAGGTGCGCGCGGCCCTCAAGCACGGCCTGCGGCCGATCCTCTGCGTCGGGGAGCCGCTGGAGGTGCGGGAGGCCGGCGGCCACGTCGAGCACACCACCGCCCAGCTGGTGGCCGGGCTCAAGGGCCTCCGCGCCGAGCAGGTGGCCGACGTCGTGGTGGCCTACGAGCCGGTGTGGGCGATCGGCACTGGCCGCGTCGCCACGCCGGCCGACGCCCAGGAGGTGTGCGCCGCCATCAGGTCCGCGCTGGCCACGAAGTACGGCGACGAGGTCGCCGGTCAGGTGCGGGTGCTCTACGGCGGCTCGGTGAAGTCGGGCAACATCGGCGAACTGATCGAACAGCGGGACGTGGACGGCGCCCTCGTCGGCGGCGCCAGCCTCGACGGGGACGAGTTCGCCAAGCTGTCCGCCCTCGCCGCGGGGGGCCCGCTGCCCTGATCACGCCACCGGTGTGGCCTTCCGGTCGATTCCGCCGCGTGATTGACTGCCGGGTACCCTGTGATGCCTACCGCCGTACTGCGAGGATGAGATGAAGTTCTTCCTGCAAATCACACTGGTGATCTCCAGCCTGGCGCTGGTGATGTTGGTTCTGCTGCACAAGGGGCGCGGTGGGGGGCTGTCCTCCCTCTTCGGGGGCGGGATGCAGTCCAGCCTCTCCGGGTCGAGCGTCGCGGAGAAGAACCTGACCAGGATCACCCTGTTCGTTACGGCTATCTGGGTGATTTGCATCGTCGCGGTGGGATTGCTGCTCAAGGTGGAGTAATTGGTATGACGTGGCGTCCACGCCACGTCGTGACGGCGGGACGTCGTGACCGGCGGGGCCAGCGGGGCCCCGCCGGGTCGTGAGTGGCGACGATCGAGGATCGCAGGGGTGTTGAGGGCCGATGGCAGGTGGTAACGCGATCCGCGGCACGCGGGTCGGTGCTGGGCCGATGGGGGAGTCCGAGCGTGGCGAGTCCGCCCCGCGTCGGCGCATCTCCTACTGGTGCGCGAACGGGCACGAATCACGTCCCTCCTTCGCGGTGGAGGCGGAGGTTCCGGAGATGTGGGACTGCCCGCGCTGTGGTTTCCCCGCCGGCCGCAACGAGGAGCGGCCGCCGGACCCGCCGAGGACCGAGCCGTACAAGACCCACCTCGCGTACGTGAAGGAACGGCGTAGCGAGGCCGACGGCAGGGCCATCCTCGACGAGGCCCTGTCCCGGCTGCGGCAGCAGCGGGGACGCTGAGCGACCCTGCTGTCGCCGTGGGGGACGGTGGGTGACCGGAGCCGGCTGCGCCGGTGAACGGTGTTCCGGGACCAGTCGACGGCCCGGCACGTGATGACGTGCCGGGCCGTTGTCGTGCGTGGAGGTGCGCGGCTCCTTCGCGTGCGCGGGTTCCGACCGCGCGTGGGCACGGGCGACCGCCCGGTGGCCGGCTCCCCTGCCGGGGGCGCGTCGCGTCCCCCGGGGCCGCCCCGCTCCGTCGTGGGCTGATCCGCCCGTCCCGGGTGCTGACCGGTCGGCGAGGGCGGCGCGCGTGCTCGTCCTCCCCTCCGGCGACGGCGGCGACGGTGGGCCGCACGTCCCGGGGTCGAGTGTCCACTCACGGCGGTGGTAACTCCGGCGGGTGGGTGAACACTGCGGAAGGAATCCGAAAATCCCGGCATATAGCGCGTCCTGTTGATCTTTTCCCTCACACGTTCGGGTCAAACGGTCCGGGGTGGATTCGGCGGGGCTCCGTGACGTCCGATGACTACGCTGCCGGCTTGTTCCCGGCGCTGTCCGTGGTCCGCGACGACGCGTCCCCGTGTCCCGCCAACCCGTGTGCCGAGGTGACGTCCGCTGGGAGGGTCAGGGAACGGCCGGCGATCCCGAATCCGTGCGAGCCAGAGGATCACCGTCGTGCCAGAGCACAGCCAAGCCTTCGACTTCCGTGGTTTCACCTGCGAGATCCGGATCGTCGAGGCGGAGAACCCGAGCCTTGCCCCTCTCGTGCTGCTGGGCGGGGCGTTCCAGGACAAGCACTCCTGGGCTCGGCACGAGCGGGAGTTCCTGCGTCGCACCTCGGTCGTCACGGTCGACCTGCCGGGCTGGGGATCGGCGGACCCACTGCCCCGGCAGTACGGGGTGGACTTCCTGTGCGAGGCGCTGCACCACCTGCTGGTGAGCTCGGGCCTGCCCCGGGTCAACGTCGGGGCCGGCTCCTACGGCAGCGGGATCGCCTACCGCCTCGCCCAGCGGTTCCCCGGCCTCGTGGACAGGTTGGTGCTGGTGGGCACGATGACCGAGCTGCCGGAACGGGCTCGGACTGACGTGGAGGACACCGTCCGGCTGCTCAGGTCGGGCGACCGGGACACCTTCGCCGAGCGGGTGATCGAGCTCCTGCTGTGCCAGGACCCCCGCGTCGTGGTGCGCAAGCGCGACGTGCTGCGCCGCCTGCTCGGCAGGCAGCTGCGGCAGCTCGGCGAGGACGCCGCCGAGAAGTACGTGCACAACACCGAGCGGTTGCTGGCCTACCGCTGGGACCGCTCCACCAGCCCCCCGACGTCGCCGATCCTGGTGATGACGGGGGAGCACGACGCCTTCACCACGCCCGAACTCTGCCGAGAGGTCGCCAAGGACTGCCCCGACGCCCTGTTCACCACCGTGCGGGACTCCGACCACCTCGTCTACCTCGAACGTCCGGTCGAGTTCGTGGAGGTGGTGCTGACCTTCCTGTCCGGTGAACCGGTGGACGCCCTGCCCTGCTGCACCCCGGTGGAGTACTTCGGCGCCGCCCGGCTCTGACCCGACCGGTCACCTCGCGGAGCGGCCGCCACCCGGCGCGCGAGGCGGCCTGCCTGTCCGGACCTCGACGCACCGACATACCGTGGCACGAGGCGGACCACCGGGCGGTGGAGCGAAGGGCCGGCTCCGGACGGCCGGACCGAGCGCCTCCCCGGCAGGGGGTGGGGGGCGAGCGGCGGCGAACCCACCCGGGGCGGGGCCGTGGGCTCGGCCGACGCGGGTGGCGAGCCTTCTCGCCGGAAACGGTGGGATCGCCGGTCGCCTAGTCCAGCAGCAGGGTCCTCAGGTCCAACCGGCGCAGCACCCGGTCGGCCGCCGCCGGATCGACTCCCGGTTCCTGCCGGGCCGCCAGCACCTCGGCACGCGCCGCGGCCAGCACCGTCGCCTCGATGTCGCGGAGCACGTCCCGTTTCCGGCGCAACGCCGCCATGCGTTCCCGCTGTTCCTCGTCCTCCGGGTCACCGCACAGCTTCGCCTCCAACCGGCTGGCCCGCTTCCGCAGCAGCGCGCTGACCTGGTCGGACAGCTCCGCCCGTTCCTCCCACTCCGTGATCTGGCGCAGCGCCGCCCGGTGCGCGCGGCGCGCCACCGCCCGTTCCTCGGCCTCCTCGGCGCTGGCGTCCGAGGACACCCCGAGCAACCGCACCACCAACGGCAGCGTCAGCCCCGCGAACAGCAGGGTGACCACCAGAACGGCGCAGGCGATCACCGTCAGCTCCGCGCCCCCGGGGAAGGGGGACCCGTCCTCGGTGGTGGAGGGCACCGACAGCGCCAACGCGAGTGTCGCCAACCCGCGCATCCCGCACCAGGTCATCACCACGGCCTCCGCCGTCGTCCTCGGCGCCGACGACGCGTCCCGCGATCGTCGGAGCACCAGCCACGCCCCGAGGAACCACAGGAGGCGCAGCGTGACGACCACCGCGCACACCACTGCCGCGTGCGCCAGCATCGCGCCCAGTTCACTGCCGGCCTCGGTCACCACCTGCCGCATGTCCAGCCCGATCAGGCCGAAGGCCAGCCCGGTGACCAGCAGCTCCACCACGTTCCAGAACGAGCGCTGGGTGAGGCGCTCGTCCGCCTCGTCGACGTCGCTGTGGCTGCGGAGCTGGAGAGCGAGGACGACCACGGCGATCACCCCGGACGCCCCCAGTTCCTCCGCGCCGAGGTACACGGCGAAGGGGAGCACCAGGGTGAGCGCGGCGCTGCCCGTGCTGTCGGTGATCCGGGTCAGGAAGCTGCGCGCGACCCAGGCCACGACGAGGCCGACCCCGACCGCGGCCACCGCGCTCAGGAGGAAGCGCAGCGCCAGCTCGCCCACGTCGAGGTCCCGTTCCCGCACCGACGCCGCGATCGCGGTCTGGAAGATCACCAGCGCGGCCGCGTCGTTGAACAGCCCTTCGCTCTGGAGCACCGCCAGCAACCGCCGGGGGATGCGGACCCGGCTGGCGACGGACTCCACCGCCACCGGGTCCGGTGGGGCGACCATCGCGCCGAGCGCGATCGCGCTCGCGACGGCCACGCCCGGCAGCAGCAGCGCCAGCGTGCCGGCGACGGCGATCGTCGTCGCCACCACGAGGCCGATGGCCAGTGTGACGATGCTGCGCCACCGCGTCCGGAACACCGCCCAGGAGGTGCGTTGGGCGGCGGCGAACAGCAGCGGTGGCAGGAAGAGCGGCAGGATGAGGTCCGGGTCGAGGTCGAACCGGTCCGGAAGACCGGGGATCACGGCGACGGCGAGCCCGAGGAGCAGCATCAGCGCCGGCCACGGCAGCCGGAGACGGTCACCGACGCCGACGAGCAGCACCGCACCGAGCATCAGGGCGATGACCAGCAGCAGCACACCCATCGGCCCAGCATCGCAGCCGGGCGGGGCTCCCACCCGGTGAAGCCGCGTCGCCTCGGCCGCCACTCCGGCACCCCGGTGGGGCCGCCCGGGCCGGTACCGGGCGCCGTCCTCGGGGCGGCCGGCCAGCCAGGCCGGGTCGACGCACGGGGAGCTTGTGATCACCCACCGCTGGCGCTGGCGATGCCCCACCCCTGCCGGAGGTGGTGGGTGCAGCCGGGGGAACGGGCATGACGGCCGTGAACCCCGGCGTCCGCGTGCCGGAACGGACCTGGCGGCGGTGCGGCCGCCAGCGGGCGTGGCGGTGCGGGCGGCGCCGCGACCCGACCGGGCGCGACGAGCTCCCCGTCGTCCCGCCGGCCCGCCGCGCGGTCGTGCGCCTGTCCCGAGAGGGAGGCCGACCGGCGGTCGGCCCGCGCGAGGCGACC
>NZ_AGVX02000696.1 GCF_000239155.1 Actinoalloteichus spitiensis RMV-1378 | reverse complement strand
GGGAGCCGCTCGGACGCGGCGGGGGTGCCTGCTGGCCCGCCGTCCGGAGCCGGGAGCCCCACGGCTGCGCCGGCCCGCACCGCCGCCTCCAGCCCGCCCCAGGCCTCCCAGCAGGCCGGGTCGGCGTACGTCGAGGCCACGGCGTGCACGGACCCTGGTACGTCGTCGCGCAGCAACCGCCCCAACGGGGTGAGGCGGAACAGCTCCTCCCCCTCCCGTTCCAGCACACCGATGCCCGCCAGCGCCCTGAGCAACCGGCTGAGCCCCTCCACGCTGGCGCCGCACTCCGCCGCGAGCTCCACGGTGCTCCGCGTGCCCTCCCCCAGCAGGCGCGGCAGGTCCAACCGCAGCCCGACGGCCGTGATGCGGGACAGGGCGAACCCGAACAGCAGGGGAGCCAGCCGGTCGCGGCGCGGCTCGGTGTCGTCCTCGGCCATCGTCACCTCGCGGTCGGATGGGTGGCCCCCAGGTGGGTCGAGCGGGGCCACGCGGTTTCGCCACGTCATCTCGGGCGGTGCCACCAGCTCAACCGTTGGGAACCCTCCGAGGCGGTCCGCAGCCTGAGCCGGCCGTGGCGGGCCACGCCACCCACGACCAGGGTGCGGTGGTGCTCCCGGCACCGGGCGACCCGGTCGCTCACCCGGAACCGGACGACGTGGATCTGGTCGGTGCGGACAGCGGTGCGGGGCGGCACCAGGAGGACGCACTGCGCCTCGCGCAGGTCCACCGTGAGGTGCGTGACGGGAGCCGCGAACTTCGCGGTCGCCATGTCCAGCAGCACCTCGCACCGGGTCGCGACGACCTGGAGCCGCCCCGGGACGGTCCACGCCCCGGTGCGGACGAGGCGGTCGCCGGTCGCGGTAATCCGCAGGCCACCGCGTTCCGGGTGAGGTCGTGGGTGCGCCTGGTGGTCCCGCGGCCGCCAACGCGACCCCGTGGGGTCGTCGTCGGCGAGTTCGAGGAAGCCCGGCCCGGCACCGCCGGGCGCACGCCGCGGGTGGACACTCATGTGCCGAGCGTAACCACGACCCCACCCCTACGAGAAGATCTCGCTGGCTTCCGGGGCAGATTGGCGCACCGGCCCCGGACGGGCACCACGATTCGCGATGCTCGCCGGCGCCGGCCCCCCTGAACGCGTGATGGCGCTCCTCCGGCATGGCGCTGGCCCGCCGTCCGGGCGCGCAAGCCCTCGGAGTCGCGCGGCCAGGCCCGCAAGGCACCCCGAACCGCTCCCCCGTTCCCCCGCCTCCAGGGCGCCCGCGCCCCGGGCTGGCCGAACGGGAGGCGCGGGCACCACAGCCGCCTGGGGCCCACCTGCCCCGCTCGGCAGCGCCGGGCAGGCGCGGGTTCACTCGGAGAACCGCGGCAGGTGGTCCGCCGCCCACGTCTCGAAGGTGGCGGCCGGGCGGCCCAGCACCTCCTCGACGGTCCGGGTGAGCACGGCGTTCCCACCGGACCTCGCCCAGCCGGTCCCGGCGACGGCGAGTTCCACCGCCGCGCCGTCCCAGCTGTCCTCCTCCATGCGCTGCCGCATGGCTGGCATCGGGAGGTCCGCCACGCGCAGCGGCCGTCCCAGGAGCCGTCCCAGCACCTCCGCCTGGTCGGCCGCGCTCAACAGCTCGGGGCCGGTGAGGGTGAGGCTCCGGCCCAGGGAGTGGTCGCCCACCAACTCCGCGACGGCGACGGCGGCCACGTCCCTCGGGTCGATGACCCCCTGCCTGGCGCCGCCGACCGGGTCCGGCACGACACCGTCCACGGCGATCGACCGCGCCCACCCCAGGGTGTTCGAGGCGAAGGTGGAGGGGCGCAGCGCCGTCCAGTCCAGCCCGCTGCCGCGTACCGCGTCCTCGGTCTCCTGGTGCCAGCTCCCCACCAGCCGACCGTTCCACCACTCCCCCGTGCCGATCGCGGACAGCTTCACGACCCGCCGCACACCGGCGGCGACCGCCGCGTCCAGCAGGGCCACGTCGTGCGCCACGGTCGGTGGGTTGGGCACCGTCACCAGCAGGACCGCGCGCACGCCGTCGACGGCCCGGCGCAGCGACTCCGGCTCGGTGAAATCCCCCCGCACCACCTCCACCCCGGGCAGGGTCGGAACGGAGGAGGGAGTTCTCGCCAGCGCGCGGACGGGGCGCTCCCCTCCCGCGAGCAGACGCAGGACAGCGCCGCCGATGACGCCCGTGGCGCCGGTCACCAGGATCATGCGTCCAGCCTGGCGGGAGGACCGGGTCGGTGACTTGCAGATTTCGGCGGTCCTCCCATGAACCGGTTCCCGGTCGGGGGCGGCGTGCGTACCGTCCTGGCCGTGCCAGACGAGAACCACCCGTCCCCGTTGCCCGCCGAGCTGCGCCCGTGGTTGTCGAACGCCCGGGCGGCGGTCGCCGACGCCGGGGGCGCCACGGTGGTGGACGAACCCGACACATCGGTCACGCTGTTGTTCTGGTCGGCCGGCGGCGGCGCCGTGGTGCTGGGTCCGAGGACGAAGGCCGGCTACCGCCGAGGCGAAAGCGGGGGCGGGTGCGTCCGGGTGCGGATCAGGGCCGGACGGGCGGAACACCTGCTGGGGCGCGGCGTCCGCGAGCTCGGCGACCGGGCGGTGCCGCTGCGGGAGCTGTGGGGGGAATCGGACGACTCCCTCCCGTCCGCCTGGTGGGAGCGGGAGCACCGCGACCCCGCCCGTTTCCGGCACGCGGCCCTCAGCTGGCTGGCCGGAGCGGCGAGCCGTCGCCTGTCGTCCGTCCCCCCGACCCCGTCGGTCCTGTCGAGGGCGAGGCTGGCCGAAGTGGCGGCGTCCGCCCTGTCCGACCTGTCAGCCCGGGCCGGGGTGCGCGAGGTGTCCCGGCGGCTGCACGTCAGCGAACGGCAGCTCCGCGACGTCTTCACCGGCGCGGTGGGGATCGCACCGAAACGTTTCGTTCGGCTCCACCGCGTCCGGGCGGTCCTGGCCCGCGCCGAACGGGGCCGGCTGGCCGCACTCGCCGCCGATGCCGGGTACCACGACCAGGCGCACCTCACGGCCGACTTCCGGGCGGTGATGGGAGTGCCACCTGGTGCCTACCTGGCGGGCCGCCTCCCGGTGGGACGGCGGTGCGAGTCCGACGGCGGGAGCGCGGGCTGGAGGGGGTGATGGTGGACGGGGCGTCACCAGGGGTATCGGTGGAACCCGGGTCGGGCCCACCGCCCTGCGAACGGCCCAGGCACGACGTGGAGCGTGCCATCAGTGATCTGGGTGGAGACGAGGGGAATCGAACCCCTAACCCCCGCCTTGCAAAGGCGGTGCTCTGCCAATTGAGCTACGTCCCCCGGGTGCACCATTGGTGACCACCCCGCACAGGCCTGTCGAGGCCTGGCCTGTTGTCCGCCCCACCGACCCGAACCGGTCGCGGGCGGACACACGAGAAGCCGGGAGCTCGATGAGCCCCCGGCGCTCGGATCAGCTCTCGGCAGGGGCGGTAGCCTCACGCCAGAGGTCAGCCTCAGCCTTGGCGGAGCGGTTCCTGCGGACGAGCAGCAGGACGACGCCAGCCACAGCACCCAGGGCAAGCAACTTCTTCACTTTCGGTCGCCTCCTAGCGTCTGGCGCACACGATCCCGGTCCTGCGTACCGATGACCGGGATCAGAAAAGTACGAACATCGGGCAGTGGGCCTAGCTGGACTTGAACCAGCGACCTCTTCGTTATCAGCGAAGCGCTCTAACCGTCTGAGCTATAGGCCCTCGGACGCGGAGTGAAGACTACCGCACGCGGTCTCGGTTCCCCAAACCGGCTCTGATCTTCAGTTCCAGTCTGACGTCGCGTACGTCATCCGCTGTGCGCACCATGCTACCCGGTGACGATCGACCGTGTTCCCCCGCCCCCTCGAACCGGCCGCGACCTGCGACTTCACCGGTACTGGCCCCCTCGCGCCGGGGACACGCCGTTCGCTCGAACGATCCGCTCCCAGCACTGGCCGACAACAGCCGCCACCCCGCACGACGCGCGACACCGGCTGCGAAGGCCCGGTCGTACGACCGCGTGCCGCACCAGCGGGCTACGCCGGCACGGCAACCGCCCGCCCCAAGCGCCCGGGTCCGGGAACCACGGCCTCCTCGGACCTCGAGCGGGACGAGCCTCGGGCCGAGGTGGGCCAACAGCCCCCGCCCCCAACCCGGCCGTCGACGCCCTGGCACCGACGGCGCCGGGAGGGGTTCCGCGAGCGCTGGTGGAAGGCCTCAGACGACGCGA
>NZ_AGVX02000697.1 GCF_000239155.1 Actinoalloteichus spitiensis RMV-1378 | reverse complement strand
CCTCCCCGTGGCTGGCGGCGACACCGGTGTTGCGCGCCGCCGACACCCCCTGGTTCGGGGTTCGGATGACCCGGCAGTCGAACCGGCCCGCCACCGCCACCGAGTCGTCGGTGCTGCCGTCGTCCACGACCAGCACCTCCACCCGGCGGTAGGTCTGCCCGAGGACCGCCTGGAGGCAGCGGCCGAGGGTGCGCGCGTAGTTGAAGTTGGGGATGATGACCGACACCAGCGGTGTCCAGTCCGGTGCGCTCCGCCCCTGGCCGGGCGTGGCGGCCCCAGCCGGCCGCGCGGCGCTCACAGGGCACCCGCCACGACGAGCACCGCCAGCCAGAGGCCGGCGTTGACGACGGTCGGGACGTCCCGGAACAGGTCGGACCCCGGGTCCCCACCGGTCCGCCGGACCGTGACGAGCTGGAGGTACCGGAAGACCGCGAAGGCCGCCAACGGGAAGGTGAGGACCACCAGCGCCGGGGCGGCGGCGGTCGGACCGAACCCGACGAAGTTGGCGTAGCTGATCAGGGCGGCCGCGAGCGTGACCACGATGACGTGGTCGAGGAACGCCACCGAGTAGCTGGCCAGGGTGGGTCGGTGCGCCAGCGCGGCCGGGTCCCGTTCGGCCAGCGTCAGCTCGTGGCGGCGCTTGCCCACCGCCAACAGCAGGCACGCGCAGTACACGCAGATCACCAGCCAGGGGTTGATGGCCGCCCCGACCGCCAGCGATCCGGCCACCGCCCGCAGGACGAACCCGGTGGCCACCACGGAGACGTCGACGAGCGGGCGGTTCTTGAGCACCAGGCAGTAGGCGAGGTTCAGAGCCAGGTAGCCACCGACCACCAGGGACACCGCCCAGGGGAGCAGCAGCGACCAGAGGACCAACGCGGCGCACCCCGCCGCGATGAGGCACCACGCGGTCGCGGTGCTGACCCGGCCACTGGCCAGCGGACGGTTCCGTTTCACCGGGTGCAGCCGGTCGGCCTGCCTGTCCCGCAGGTCGTTGAGCACGTACACGGTGGAGGACGCGGCGACGAAGGCCAGCACCGTGGCGAGGAGCGGCCAGAGGGAGGGCAGGACGGCGGCGGGCGCGGTCAGCAGCGGTGGGAGCACCACCACGACGTTCTTCACCCACTGCTTGGGCCGTACCAGGCGGATCAGGTCCCGGGGGCCGGCCCGCCCCGCCCCC